>DASVQP010000034.1 GCA_036389135.1 Longimicrobium sp. | reverse complement strand
CGGCATGTACCTGCGTCTCTGACCCAAACGGAGCGGAATCATACCCGCGGATCGGGTTCGAATTGCGTAGCAACCGCTCCGTACGACGTTTTCCACGGCTACCCGATACCCGCTTTTCCGCTGTTTCCGGATGGAAACTAGCTCGTTTTGTTGAAGCGAGGGATCTCGCGAAATCCGGTGCCATCGCAATTCCGTCGGCTGTCCTAGAAGCCCGCGCTGCGATGATCGCGACCTCTGCAACAGAGCGCGCCAGGGCGCTCCGGACAGCGTGCCGCGACCCCAATGTTCGCCTGCTCGACGAAGAACAGAGCCACGCCTCGGCTGTCGCAGCCGAGCTGGACGCGATAGCCAGCACCGTGGGGTGTGGTACCCTTCCTGGCGACCTCCCGGCTTTGGATGAAGATTGGGGAAGGCTGGTTGCGATAGATGACGCTGTTGCGTGGGATCAGCTCAGGAATCATCTAGCCTGGAAGGTCCGCCACCCAGGTAGCTTGGCCATCCGAACACGGATGATCCGCACCGTCGATGCGACTCTGGTGGACGACCCTAATCCTACGCGCATCCGGATGCGTCCCGCAAAGCATTATCTCGAGCGGGTCGATTTTGCACTATATGCCTCCATGAGGTGTGGCGGTGCATCCCTTTCGGCGGCCGCGCGACGCGCGATGCACCTCGCGGGGTTGCTCCGTGACCCACGCCCATTCGCCTGGGCGCTCGCGCAAGATAGCGAAGCGTCGGCACACGACGGCATGGCTACGGTTCTCGGCTTCTTCGACGAGCCGGGAGCTCGCCGCTCGCTCGTCCGCTACATCCACGAGTACTTCGAGCATCGCGCGGGAACTGTGTTGGGAGTAGAGGCCGCTGTGTACGCCCTTGCCCGTTCTCCATTCGGCGGCTGCGCCACCACGTTGCAACTGGATGAGCGAGATGCCCTGCTGCGCACCCAATCCGACGCACTCGATTCTCGTGTGCGCTGGACTGCGTCCCGAGTCCTTAGGTCATGGGAACAGCAATGGGGACGAGAGCAGTTGCTCTGGCTGTAGGGATGCTGTTCTAAGCGGGGTTCGCGCAACGTATCCGCACGCGGAATGCTCGAAAGTGGATGGCTGCAAGGACGCTCGCGTCTGGAGTTGGCTATGTGGTGTGAAGCCACAATCAACCCCATAACGCTGGAATGCCTCAACGGACACCTTACTCAAAAGGTTGCATGGAAGCGAATACGACACGGCCCGACGCTACCACTCGTCGGGATGCATACAACGAGGAATTTGCCGTATGGTCCGCTGATTTGATAGCTCATACCCGAGAGTACAATGAGAAATCCGCGGGATTGTATCACCAATCCGGAGATCCAAACCCTTGGCCGTCCGATCAGGTTGTAGCGCTGAACATTGACAATGCGGCGCACACGACGGTTTGGAAGCGCGATATCTCTCGTGTTATGCAGGAGCTGCGCTGAGATGGCTTGGCGCTCTTGCTGACGCGGGGGTGATCACCACTGAGGAAGCATAAGATGCTGCTGGGTATCCCTGAGTGGGGATACGTCACCGTGTGGAGATCAGGCCATAGACGAAGCGGCCGCGACGTGCCGCGCAGACTCGGAGCGGCAGGGGAGAGAGGGGTCCACGTTGCGAGGTCTCCCACCACCCTTGATCCTCGTCCGCACTGAGCTCCAGATCCATGGGCGTGCTGTGGGCGTGGCTGAGCACGCACCCGTCGGGTACCCGGATGTTAGGATGCAGCTCAAACGTACGCCGTCCTGCGGCCGTATTGGAGATGCAGGTCACAACACGTAGCGCGGCACCACCGTCTACTGAAATTCCGAAACCCAAATCCTGCTGCGCGGAGCGGCGTGCTCGTGCTTCCGAAGCCTTCAGGCGTGGCTCAACCGTAAGGAGAGTGGTCGGAACGCGAGTGTACTCGATACTAGCCGTTGCGGCTGCAAGGAGGCTCGCCGTCGGAGTGGCGATGTCGCGAGCCGCCTCTACGACGCGGAAGGTAAGTTCTCCGGCACGCTCGATCTCGGCCCGGATCACCGGTTCGAAGAACGGCTGGTAAAAGGCCAGTTTGCCGGCGATGTGGTCCACCACCGATTCCAACGGATCCTTCCGGACTTCGGCACGTGTAGGCGTGCGCCGCAGAACCACAAACTCGAGCTGCTCAGGTTGGATGAGGAGGTGTGTGACTTCGTGCCACGCCGTGAAGTAGGCCCGGGAGGACCGCTCTCCTCTCGCGTCGATCACCAGCAGGAATCGACACGCGCCCGGCACCCATCCGTCGCGCGCGAGTGTGATCCCCTCCGTGCTTCCCTCCAGGAACTCTTCCCGGAGCCGCTGCGCGAGGTGTGGGTGAAAGTCAACCCATCGTTCTGCAATCCGCTCCACGTCCCCATCGCTGTCGATCATCTCAATCTTCGCGTGCAGTGAATTCGCGAGCGCCCTGCGGAGCGTGTCCAGATTGGTGATACGAACTAGCGCTCCGAGTTCCTCTTCATGCTGGCGCACCTTGTCCACCGCCAGTTCGCGAATCGCTTCCACGCAGTCACCCCGCGTGGAGAGGCCGAGCTCTTGGGCGAGACGAATCACCTTGGGATCGCGGGCAAGCGCCGTCATCCGAAGCTCCTTACTGAATCGGTGAACTGCGCAGCCACTCGCGGAGGGTGCGCCATTCTTCCTTGGTTCGGGTCCGCGCAGCATCCTCTCCCGAGGGGCTGCGCCTCGCAACCACCATCTCGTGATACTTAAGAACGTTGATGGTTTCGGCCACGGACCAGCCATCCTCATCCGCTACCTCGGCCAGCTGCGGGGGAAGGACCAGCGGCTGTCGAGCAGGCGGAGGTACGGCCAACCCTCCCTTCACTAGGTAGTCCATCGTAACACCCAGCGCCTCTGCTAACCGCAGCAACGCGTCGGCACCGGGCGTTCTCTTCCCGTTCTCCAGGTCACTGACGAACGGGACGCTGAGCTGTGCCTCCTCGGCAAGCCGCCGCTGCGTCCAGCCGAGCCGGTCCCGGCATTCAGCGACACGTCGTCCGAAGGCGGCAGGTGTGGCAGTCCCCATACTCTTGACTTAACGTATACGCTATGCGCATATTGTATGCGCGATGGAAGCCCCGTGTCTCAGGCCGAATATCGCTAACTCCCATCGTGGAAGCAATGTTCTCGGTGCCGGCCACTCTGGAGATGTTCGCACGGTGCCGGGGTCTATCAGCAGGGCGCTGATCAAACAATTCACCTTCCCGTACCACGCCGATTGAGGAGGATGAGATGGCCAACAACAAGACTACCGGTGCGAAGGCCGCGTCGAAGGCCCCGCAGACTCTCCGAAGTGGGGCGACTGGGAAAAGCTCGAAGGCCGCTGCTGGGAGCGCCCTCTCGCAGACCAGTGCTCCGGCCAAGGTAAGCTCCAAGGCTGCCGCTACCGCAGCTTCGAAGGTGTTGCGCGATGGGCGGTCGAGCCCAGCGAGCAAGACGGCTGCCGCCAGCACTCTGTCGCAGCGCACCGGCAAGAAGAAGTAGGGACGAAAGGTGTCACTGAGGAGTGAGGGGCCTCCATCGGCACTGGTTGGGAGGTCGTGCATGGATCTCCGAGAGCTGCACGAATTCGGAGAAGTGGCCGATCGCCTCGGTCGGCATGCAATCGAGCATGGGGGGTACATTGTTCCGGGACCTGCGTACCTCCCCGCTCAAACCCCATGGAAGGAGACACAGAAAAATGTCGCAGCAGAACCAGGGCTCAAAGAAGCCCGATCCTCAGCCCGATCACGGCAAGGATCACCGTCCGAAGCCACGTCCGGTAGACCCATCCACCCCGTCGAGCGTCTTCTAAACGAGGTGCTCAAACTCGAGGAGCTCTACGAGTACCATCCAAGCACAAGGGTGCTCGGTATCTCCTCGAACTGTCTGTACATGGTGGTGCCGGTGGGGCTGTTCAGGTCTCTGCCCCACCGGGCTCACCTCCTCGTAGAGATACCCATTTTTCATCCCGATCGCCTTGTCTGGCCGCGGGATCGACTCGGTGACCCCGTAGTCCCAGTTCCCGATGTCCGTGCCTGGGCATTTTGGGATGCAGGCATCCTGATCACCTCTCATCACACAAATCCCGATCTGAGCATTTGCGCCTGCATGCCAGGTGACTGGCAGTGGGGGGTGCATCCGCTCTACAAATACGTGGAGCTCTGCATGGTGTGGATCGGGAAGACGCTCCACACGCAACTCGTGGGGCGCTGGCCAGGCATCCAGCACTACTCACCGACCCTTTGTCTTCAGCGGAACCCAACGGAAGAGTATTGCCACTGTGGAACAAATCGACTCTGGCGGGACTGCCACATGGATGCGGATCGGGCCGGATCGGCGTACGAGCGAGTCGTAGCGGAGAAGAGAACGCACCTGATCTATCTCTCAAGAGTTCGGAGGCAGGGCCGCCCGGCGGGTCCGCCCATCTCATGGGGTGCTGGATCTCTCACGTTGAGATGACGGGGCATTAGGCATGGCCAGCGCTCAATCCAACTCCACGCCCTTCAAAAGTCCTCTAGCGAATGCTCGGAGGGACAGTTTGATTACGGGTCGATACCTAAGGAGACCAACGTTCACCTCACCCACGGATCACAAAGTGAGTATCTCACCAACCGAGCACTCTGATCTGCCAGCTTTTGAGCCCGCAGTGCGGGAGATCGCCTACTTTGTGCTAGAAGCTGGTCTCCGTGCATATCGACGAGAAGGACGTACTTTAGACTTCGAAAGGATGCCCATAGGTGACAGACGTCGGTTCTTCCGCCTGTGCCATCGCGGCTACGCTCGCGGGCAAGAACTATTGGTCCAGGCTCTTCTCGCAGTCAAGACTAGCAGGAGCAGTACGGCGGCGTCTCTCGCGAACGCGCGGCGGGAACGGGATCGTGAAGCCGCGTCTCGATTCAAGGCTATAGCCAACGTGTTAGAGAGCCGTGAAGCAGTCCTCCGCTCATTGGGGGATACAATCGCTGTGGCTATGTTTCAAGACGAGAAGTGGAAGATCCGGCGGTACATCCATCACGATAAACCAACGAGCATTTCTGAGGCTGCACTTGCCGCAGCGCTACGTCGTGCTCGTGCAAACAATCAATCCAACTCTCTTTCATTTTCCCTTATAACGGACATTACCTCCTGCATTCACGCAGGCGATATCCTAAAAATCGATTTCACCCATTCCCCTCCGGAAATCAGCACGGTGGAACTCAAAGAGGGACGCGTGAACGACGCGATTGGGAATCTGCTATCGCGCAATCCAAAGCCGAATGAGGAGGAACTCGCCGCACTTGAAGCCGAGTTCGGTAAAAAGGTTCGCAGGCAAGTGCGCCGTACGTTAGACCAACAAGCGCGGCTGTCTGCCACAGAAGGGGCGGTTGCGAGGGAGTACGGTGTTGACGTACGCACCGGGGTGAAATTCATCGCATCGCGTGAACACTTTCGTGTATCAAGTTGGGATGAAGAGTACTCACAGTTGATTGACGCTGCTGTTCAATCCGGATTTGCCGCTAGAGTTATTGACGATTCCCTAACTGTGGTAGCTTACATGGCCGGTGCAGCCGATGATGAGGCGGAGTTCATGAGTCACGTCTCCCCCTACATTGATGATGGAATACTTAACAGTGTCCACGGCATCGCTCGTGAGTCAACGTACGTTGACCTGCGGAATGCGTTGGAGCAGATGACCGACTTTCGTGAGTCGTTGCGAGCAGGCGAGTATCTAACACCATGGGTAATTCCTGTAGGAATAGACCGAATTCACGATGTTGTACATGGTCGGCTTATTGTAAAGCTTCACATTGATGGTACGAAACTCATCGAGCTATCGCGGAAGCTTGAGCAGCCGTTACGGTGGGCAACTAAACAGGAACTCGCGCCGTACGCAGAGACTCCAGCAGCCGCTCGGCCGGCGCGTTTCGGACGCGGTTCACTCGCGGCCGACAGAATTGGTAGCAAGATATTTGTCGGCGACGGTCTCTTGACTCGTGTGCTGTTTGATTTTACTAGGCCGTCGTCTCTGATTGGTTTGGTATACCACGAGACGGACCGAGCAGATCGCCTGCACGCGGATATTGTTGCTCGATAGAGCAGCGACTTGTACCAGGCAAGCCTCTCACCTCGCTGGACGATAGTTGTCCGCTCCCTGGTAAGGCATAGTCTAGGACGGGCACAAGCGGAAGAAAGGCACCAAGGTGCATCTGGTCGTCGACACGTGGGTCACCTGCTGGCGCTCCACGTCACGCCGGCCAACGAACAGGACCGGGCGCAGGTCGAGCAACTCGCGGCCGCGGTGAAGGAGGCGACCGGCGAGTCCGTGGAGTTGGCCTACGTGGATTAGGGCTACACGGGCGAGTTGGCCGAGGCTTCGGCGGCCAAGCACGGCATCCAGCTCCAGGTGGTCAAGCACACCAAGGCGAAGAAGGGCGTCGTTCTCCTGCCCAGACGCTGGGGGGTTGAACGCAGCTTTGGCTGGATGAGCCGCTTCCGGCAGCTCGCGAAGAACTACGAGCGGCTGCCGGGGACCTTCGCCAGCCTTCATTACCTCGCCTTCGCCATGCTGATGCTCAGCAACTACCCCAAGCTCCGATGAGATTCAGAACAGGCTCTAACGAGACCGTCTGCGCGTAGGTAACCACGCAACTGTTCGGTGTCGTCCGAGGTTCTGAGCCCTCTCGCATAGATTGGCAATTGGATTGGCAACTTTGCCATTAGTCGGACAGAATTGCCAATTGCCAATCGAGACAGAATCGATGTCGCCCAACAAAGTTGGTTGTGCAACCCGGCGACCTCCGCTCCCAAGCGCAGCAGCACAGGATGCCCCATCAGGAGGTCGGGAACGGGCCACCTCCTGCGCGCCTCCTATGTCGCACAAATGTCGCATCTGGGGCGCTCTGTCCGCTACGCAGTTCACACGCCGATCTGAGAACGCAAGCATCTATGCGGGATTTTTCATCCGCCAGCAGCGGAAACAAATGTGCACGGCTTTTGCGTTGTGCGGGGGCCTTTCTGGGCACTTTCCCCCCTCCCGCGGTAATCCAGTGACAATCGAAGTCATTTCGTTCATCATCGGTGGAATCCTGATCGGCACCGCAATCGTGGGCGGTGGCTTCGAGATCAAGGAGATCAAGATGCCGCGCGTAGGCGCGGGCGTGCGGATCGTATCGCTCGTCGCCGGCAGCGGTTTTGTGCTGCTGGCAATGGGAATCTGGGGTGCGAACAATCCCCACCTGCTGGTGCAGCCCACTATGGGAAATGCATTCACCGCCGTGCAGCCGGCGACGAATGCAGCGGAGCCCGCCACGCAGGCCACTCCGGAGGCGCTGGAAGAAGCGGCACCTCAGGCGCCTGACGCCGCGGAAACCCAGCCCGAACCGGCATTCACCGGGTTCACGGGAGATACGAACCTCGGCTGGCAGGTAGAGGGCACGGACCACTACGCCTTTGCGCGCTTCGCCGGCATGAGCGGGACGATTCGGGTCGGGTGGGTCGATCCAAACTCTGGCGTCAACGAAGAGGTCATCCAGGACCTCGTTCTGCAGCAGGACGACGTGGGGATGGTGTTCTACCAGGGAGTGAATCCGCGCGACCCTTCGACAGATCAGCCGCGGCCGGACTACAGGCCCGATCACTTCCGCGTGGTCCAATCTGAGCAGGGGTGGACGATAGACCAGGTGTGCGATTCCGAGGCTTGCTGGTCCCTGACCATACGCTAGCTCTCCGCTCTACCTCTTTCGTGTGAGCCCGCCCACGGTTGAAAGGCCGGGGGGGCCCCGTGTATAGCGCGCCCATTGTCTACCCACGCGATCGCCTGTAGCCGCGGCCGCGCCCGGTGGCCTATCTTCCGGCTTCACCACTTTCGCTAGGAGGAACACCGGTGCACACCGCCGCTCGACTTTGCTGGGGCGCCCTCGCGGCGCTCTTTGCACTCCCCCTGGCGGCGCAGCAGCCGCCGGGGCTGGACGTACCCTACGTCGCGACGCCTTCCGAGGTAGTCGCGCGGATGCTCGCGCTCGCCAGGCCGACGCGCAACGACGTGCTGTACGACCTGGGCTCCGGGGACGGGCGCATCGTGATAGAGGCGGCGCGGCGCTTCGGCACTCGGGGGGTGGGGGTGGACCTGAACCCGGTGCGGGTGGAGGAGGCCACCGCAAATGCCCGTCGTGGCGGGGTGCAGAACCGGGTGCGCTTTCGCCAGCAGGACCTGTTCGAGACCGACCTTCGCTCGGCGAGCATCGTCACTCTGTACCTCCTCCCGCGCGTCAACCTGGAGCTCCGGCCGAAGCTGTTCGAGCAGCTGCGCCCCGGCACCCGGGTGGTGTCGCACGCCTTCGGCATGGGCGACTGGCGGCCGGACAGCGTGGCAGAGGTGAAGGTGAACCAGGGCATCGGCCGGGCGATGGTGTACGCCTGGACCATCCCGGCGAAGGTGGCGGGGAGGTGGGCGCTCACCACTCCGGAGGGACGCCGGGTTCCGCTGCAGCTCCGGCAGCGCTTCCAACGCTTCACCGGGCCGGGGGTGAGCGGCCGGCTGGCGGGGGAGCGGATCGACTTCACCCTGACGGAACGGGTGAACGGGAGGCCGGTGACCCGCCGCTTCTCCGGCCGTGTCACCGGCGGCGGGATGAGCGGGAGGGGCGCAGGCGGGGGAGCGTGGAGGGCCGTGAGGGTACCGCCGGGCGTTCCGCGTTGATTGAAGAATCCACGAGCCTGGCAGAAGGTGAGGCCGCGCGGGTGCACGGTCCCGCCGTACGGATGATGGCGGGGTGACGCCCTCGGCCGGACACGGGAGATCACCCCACGGCGGATGGGGCGATCTCCTCTAACTGTGGGGAGTTCCGCGGCGCATCATACCGGGAGATGGCCGTTCGTCCTCCACCCCGGAGCCGCGATGCGCCGCATCCACTTTTTCGAGATCGAGGACCAGTCGTGGTGCCCCGCCCCCATCCGCGACGCGGGGACGGACTTCCTGCAGTTTGCGCTGAAGACGGGAAAGAACTACGCCCCCGTCGCAACCTTGCTGACCGGCGTGCTGGCGCGGCTGGGCGAGCGGCGGGTAGTCGACATGGGCTCGGGCGGTGGCGGGCCCTGGCTGGGGCTGGTCGGCGAGGTGGACGCGGAGGTGACGTTCACGGACTGCTACCCCAATCTGGAAGCGTTCCGCCGCGCCCGATCGCAGTCGGGCGGGCGGCTGGGCTTCCACCCGGAGCCGGTGGACGCGGCGGTGATGCCGGCGGAGCTGCGGGGCTTCCGCACCATGTTCACCGCCTTTCACCATTCCACTCCCGCGGCCGCCCGCGCCATCCTGGCCGACGCGGTGCGAAACGGCCAGGGAATCGGCATCTTCGAAGTGACCGAGCGGAGCGCGCGCTGCATCGCCGCCATGCTCTTCTCGCCGCTCCTCGTCCTCGCCGCCACCCCCTTCATCCGCCCCTTCCGGTGGAGCCGTTTCCTCTGGACATACCTGGTCCCTCTGGTGCCGGCGCTGGTGCTGTGGGACGGCATCGTCTCCTGCCTGCGCAGCTACACCCCTGACGAGTTGCGCGCCCTCGCGGACGGGCTGGGCGACTACGACTGGGAAGCCGGCCAGCTCACCGGCCACGCCCCCATTCCCGTCACGTACCTGGTTGGCACCCCGCGCCGCTGAACGCGCTAACGGCGTTCTCCAGCCGTTCTCTCCGCTCCCGACCAGCGCCGAGCCACCAAGACGCTCCTGGTTCCGTAACCCTGCGGCCATCGCGCGCTTTGCCGCTTCACCACCCGGGATCGAAGTCCACCCATGCAAGGGTGATCGCATCGAAGTCGCGGGCGGCGAGGGCGTCACGACCGATCTGGATGTGCAGCGTGACCTCGAAGGAATTCCGCAGCAGAATCAGGTGCCGTGACTCCTTCGATGGCGTAGGATCGTCGCCCGACGTGGCGCGCCCGTAGCCGAGCAAGTTGTCGAAGTTCAACCGTGAGAAGTGATCGAGCGCGTCGTATTCGGCCCCTGGATCGGGGGTGATCTCCCCGCTCCACGGGCCGCTGTGGTATTCCGGCAGGTCGAGCGTCTCCTCGAACGTCAGGTGGCGCGGCGGGATGATGCCATTGCCGGCGGTCAGCTCCTCCGGCGGAGTGGTTGGCGCCAGCACCGAGACGTCAGGAAAGTAGATCGCCTTCGCGCCGATCGTGTCGGGGTTGTCATCGTCCTGGAAGGAGAAGAACGACAGCATCCCCGCCGCCGGAAGGTCTCGGGCAGCCTGCGTGTGCGCGATCTCGGCGAGGTTGACCTGCGCAAGGAACCCGGCGAGCCGTTCGATGCCCGTGGTGTCGTCGTTGTAGATGGCTCGGCAATCGCCGCCGCGAGGCCAGGGAAAACGAGGCGGCAGGTCGGGACGCCCCCCGACCCTGCTGGCACCGGCTGGGATCGCGGGGGCACCGCCGCTGCTCGTCTCCACTACCTCTGGCGCGGGCCGCACCAGGCGCAGAAGACGGCTGATGCCGCCGATCCCGCGGGCTTCGGCGCGGCCCTCGGCTTCCTCGGCGGTTCGCACGCCCGCCGCTTCGCCCTTCTTCATGCGCAACGCCGGACGCGCCAGGCGAAGGACGCTGTCCTTCAGGTCGGAGACGTTCGAGCCTGCCAGCCTCTCAAGTAGCCGAAATCCGGTGAGCTCCAGCCACTCCTCGGGCAGTCCGTCCGCCCGGGGGAAGTCGTCCGGCTCCATCGAGGCGGAAGCCCGGACGAACTCGCGGAGGAAGCGGGCGCGGTCCGGAGCGCGGCTCTCCAGCCAGTCCGCGTAGGCGAGCCTGGGAGCATCGTTCGGGAGGTCCTCGACGACCGCGGCGAGCCGGTCGCGCTCGCCTTCCAGGAGCTGCAAGGTCATGTGCTCACTCGCATTCACGTCTCGCGCGTTTCCGTGTGACGAACCGCCGCCGGCGGGCGCCCGATGTTGTCAGCCTCGCGCCATATCTCGGTACCTGGCGGGACGTCCTCTTTGCGCAGGCCCCTGAACAGGCACACCCGGCGCGGCTCCGGCGTAGGCGGTTGTCCGAACGCATGGAGTATCGAGAGTACCGCGTCCCGTCGCGAGCCATCTGGCCGCCGGAGCTCGACGTCTAGGTCGGCGGGCCCGGGAACCGCGGCGACTATGGGAACCGGGATGACGATCAGCCCCCTTCCCGCGACCTCGAAGCTTTCCTCGACGGTAAGCAGTTTCTCCTTCATCGGATCAGGGTGTCGGCGAGTGTTTGGGTATTCTGCGAACTCCGCGGATCCTACGCCGCGCCTCGCCGCCTTCACCAACCGGGATCGACATCCACCCATGCAAGGGTGAACCTGTCGAATCTGCGGGCGGCGAGAGCGTCACGATCGATCTGGATGTGCAGCGCGACCCCGTATACGGTACGAAGCAGGATCAGGTGCCGCGACTCCTTTGAAGGCGTCGGATCGTCGCCCGACGTGGCGCGCCCGTAGCCGAGCATGTTCTCGAAGTTCAGCTCGTTGAAGTACTCCAGCGCGTCGTAGCGGACCTTTGGATCAGGCGTGATTTCCCCGCTCCAGGGTCCGCTCCTGTACTCCGGAAGATCGAGCGTTTCCTCAAATGTCAGGCGCTGCGGCGGGATGAAGCCGTTCGTGGCGGCCAGCTCCTCCGGCGGCTCGGTCGGCACCAGCACCGCGGGGTCGGGAAAGTAGACCACCTTGGCACCGACCGTGTCGGGGTTGTTCTCATCGTCGTCCTGGAAAGCGAAGAACGAGAGCACTCCCGCGGAGGGGAGATCTCGGGCCGCCTGCGTGTGCGCGATCTCCGCGAGGTTGACCTGCGCAAGAAAGCCGGCCAGCGCGTCGTAGCCGGCTGTCTCTTCCGCATCCATGCCGCTGCAATCGCGGCCACGTGGCCAGGGGTAGTTGGGCGGCAGGTCGGGATGCCCCCCGATTCTGCTGGCCCCAACCGGGATCGCGGCGGGAACACCGCCGGTCGTCTCCACTACCTCTGGCGCGGGCCGCACCAGGCGAAGGAGACGGCTGATGATGCCGGTCCCGCCGACTTCGGCGCGGCGCTCGGCTTCCTCGGCGGTCCGCGCGCCCGCCGCGTCACCCAGCTTCATGCGCAACGCCGGCCGCGCCAGGCGAAGGACGCTGTCCTTCAGGTCGGGTACGTTGGAGTCCGAGAGCCGCTCGAGGAGCCGAAATCCGACGAGCTCCAGCCACTCCTCGGGCAGTCCGTCCGCCCGGGGGAAGTCGTCCGGCTCCATCGAGGCGGAAGCCCGGACGAACTCGCGGAGGAAGCGGGCCCGGTCCGGAGCGCGGCTCTCCAGCCAGTTCGCGTAGGCAAGTCTGGGAGCATCGTTCGGGAGGTCTCTTACGACCGCCACGAGCCAGTCGCGCTCGCCTTCCAGGAGCTGCAGTGTCATGTGCTCACTCGAACGGAGGGGGGAAGAAATCGGCTATGCGCTCCAGAGCCGCAACGCCACGAGCCCATCGCCCACCGCGGCACGCTGGGGCCGGACCAGTTGCAGCAGATGCCTCACCGCCACTTCGCTCTGGTGTCCGGAATGGGCATGAGCGGCACATCGGCTCCTGGCTGCACCTCGATCCGGTGCCGGATGTACGGGGTCCGGGTGGGCCCGCGCGATCTCCACGGCCCGGCCCACCATCGGGCGCAGCTCCAGGGGGTAGCGCTCCGGCTCCAGCCGCAGCTGCGGGATGATGCGGCGGCGGACCTCCAGATCCTCGTTGCCGACAAACTCGCGCAGCATCCGCCAGCGGATCTGCTGCCGCAACCCGTCGAGATCCTCCCCTCGCGGAGGGGCTGGGCGGCCACGGTCGGAAAGCGGCCAAGTGGGGGACTTTCCAGGTTCAGCACTGGACGTCGGGGGTCTCGCCCTCTACGACATCACCAGCATGTAAACCTCCACTACCTCTCCATCGCGCACGATCGCGTATCCGCCTTCTCCCGTTTCGCCCGCGAAGGGGATGCAGTACTCCCACAGCTCGGCCTCTCCGTGAAGGCCGGTGAGGAACTCCTCCCACCGCGCACCACCCGGCGGCCAGAACCACTCTGGGTCCATGAAGCCTTCGGCCCACTCCGGCAGCCGGGCCTCCACTTCCTCCAGCGTGGTTCGCCGCGTCAGCGCCCGCGTGTACCGCTCACGGTCGCTCTCGCGGATCTCGTCCGCCATCACTCGCTCCGAGACTCGTACATTCCGTTCTCGTTCGGGCGCGCTGCTGTCGCCGAAGCTCTCAATGCGAATCTCCATGGCGTGCCAGGGGCGTGTCTGAACCGGAGTACCCGCCACAACGAATGCCCAGGCCGTCCTGGACGCAATAGAATAGCCGCAGGGAGAGATAGTTCTTCCTTCATCGGATTGCAAAACACCCGTGGTCAGATAGGTGCCCGGCTTCTGCCGAACGGCTGATTGTAACGGCATCGGATGCTGCAGGCGACGTCGGCACTGACAAACGGTACGCCACCCCCGCGGGGGCTGCTCTCCTGAAAAGCTGGACATCGGTGTGAAACAGAGGACCCACGCCGGCTCAAACCGGGGTGGGGGCAGTTCTTTTTCGGTGATGCCAGAGTGCGGTTCAGCGCGCCTGCCCGGATCACTTCAGCGGCAGGTACAGGTCGGTGATGGCGGCGTGCTCTGGGACGTCGGGGAAGAACGTCACCCGCTGGCAGAAGAGAGGGAAGTCGCGAGGCTCCTCGCCGCTGGCGGGGAGCCAGTCGCGATAGAGAAAGAGCGCGGCCGGCTCCAGGTCGTCGGCCGAGCCCACGACGCAAAGAACCGCGCAGCGCCCGCCGGGGATCGAGCCCGCCTCGACGCCGTGGTCGTTCGCCGCGATCGGGCTGCCGGTCGCCGCGCAGAGGTCCAGGCGGTACTTCGCGGGGGCCGTGGTGCGGGGATCGTCGTGGAAGACGTTGAAAGTCGCGCTCACTTTCGGCGGCAGTGCGGCCGCCCTGCGCCACGCGATGAACCGCTGAATCGTCTCGCCGATTCGGGCGGGGTCGCCACGGTGCTGCATCACCGCCACGGGAGTCTCAGGGACCTCGCGGATGTTCACGTCGGCGGCGGAATAGTTCGCCATCAGCTTGCTCCTTGCTTGCGAGAGGGGTGCAAAGGCCTCGCGCCAGCGCTCCCAGTCGGGAGAGTTGCGGAAGGCGGAGGGGGTTTGGCCGATCCGGTCGCGAAAGGCCCGGGTGAACGCGTCCGACGCCTCGTAGCCGGCGTCCAGCGCGACCGCGGTGATGTTCGCGTCGTCCCTGAACGCCAGCCAGTACGATGCCCGCTTCATCCGCGCGAGCTGGACGTAGCGGTGCACGGTGATGCCGAAGGTCGCGGCGAACTGCCGGTGGAAGTGGTACTTCGAGAACGCCGCGACGCGCGCGAGTGCCGCCAGCCCCAGGTCGCCGTCGAGGTTCTGGTCGATGTGGTCCAGCACCCGCCGCATTCTCGCACGGTAGTTTACCAGCGCCGCTGTCGTCATCGCGTTCCTTTGTGGTGTTGCACGAATGTAGGCGGCGGGCCGGGGCCGCGCTCCACCGATCTTGCTGTTCTTTGCGACCTAGCGCAGCGCGGACCGCGCGCTGCCGCCGTTGTTCGTCCATCCGCCGAGGGGAGCGGGCGCCGCCCGGCCCGAACGTTCTTGTTGATTGTCGCCCGCCGGCGATGTACAGTGCGCAAGCGCGGCCCGGGGGAAGCTTGTGCGCGTACCCCACGCTCACGAGCCGCCACCGGCTGCTCCGCACCAGGCGCGGAGCACGAGCCCGCCTCCACCCCAGCGCCGCCCGCGCGGTGCGCCTCGGGAGTCGCCATGAAGAGTCTGCACCGGAAGAGCGCGCTCTGCATCGCCGCGATCGGAGTCGTGCTGAGCGCGAACGTGCATGTGTCCGCGGCCCAGGTGCCGGCGCGTCCCCGCGTCGCGCGCCCCCTTCCCGCGCCCGCCGCGGCGCCGGCGTCCGCGGCGCGAAAGGGGGAAGCGATGACCCCCATCCAGCGGCTCACGCGCAGCTTCGAGCGGTCGCGGCGGGCGGGCGGGTTCTACGGGTCGGTGATGCACTCCGCCGACCGGGTGCTCGCCGGCGAGCCGAACGCATCCGACCTCGACCGCGCCGTGCAGGAGGCGCTGGCGCGAAATCCCGCCTCCCGCGCCTCGCTCGCCCGCATGGTGGCGGACTACCGCGCCATCCCGGCGGAGGTGCGGTCCCGCGCCATGCCGGCCGAGCTCGCCCGCCTGGCACGCTCCACCCCCGTCACCCTGGCGGACGCGCGGCGCTTCTCCGCGGCCACTGGCCAGACGTCGATCATCATCCAGGGCGGACGTACATCCGCGGGGCGGCTGGGGGTGGGGCGCGTCGGCTCCACTGCCCGCGACCAGCGGTCCGGCGCGCCCCGCATCGACGCGGCGGGTGCGCGGCTGACGCCGGAAGGGACGCGCGTGGTGCTCCAGGGCTCCTTCCCGGGAAGCTCGCAGATCGCGCCGGTGTACCTGCGCCCGGCCGAGCGGCAGTCGCTCGCGGAAACGGGGTTCCAGACGGTGGACAACGAGCAGGTGATCGTGGTGCTGGGGCGGGTGGGCGAGGGGGGTTCCCGCGTGGAGGCGACGCTTCCGGTGGCGATCGCACCCGGCGCGTACGACGTGGCCGTGCGTGTGCCCCGCGCCGGAGCGGCGGAGCCCAGGAGCAACTGGAGCCGGCTGGAGCTCGCCCCCACCGCCTACAGCGTTCGGCTCCTCACCATCCGCTGCCTCGACGAGTCCGACCCCGAGACGCTTCTCTCCGGGCCCAACGTGACCGACGAGATCGTGCTGGGGTGGGCGGCGTTCGCGGACGCGGGGCCGGCGATGGTCGGCTCGACGACGGACTACGAGGGCTTCGACGACGGCGTCGTGGCGAACATCCGGGTGCATCCCAGCGACGAGGGCGGGATGTTCATGGCCGGCGGCGGGAGCGGCCAGGTGGAGCCTGGAATCGTGGCGAACCGGCTCTTCCTGGTGGTGCAGATGGACGAGTGGGACCACGGGGGGAGCGCGGTGGGCGGGTCGCCCATGGAGGCGTTCTTCGCGGACGTCGGCCGCGCGTCGCTGGATGAGCTGGACGTGGAGCAGTTCCTGGAGCGTCTGTCGCAGGCGCTGCACTGGTCGCTCGCCTGGCGCGGCGCGCGGGACTTCCTGGGCGAGGCGAAGCTCAGCTTTTCCGCCGGCGAGCTGCGGGAGTTGACGAACAACGCGGGACGGCGGCATCGCGGGGAGATGCGCTTCATGAACGACGACGACACGGGGAGCTACGTGGTCGAGTACGAGATCCGCCGGCACGACCCGCCGCGGTAGCCCCGGCGCTCGCTCGTCCCTGGCCCTCTCCCGGCACTTCTCCCTCGAGGTACCGGGAGAGCGGCGCTTCGGGACCCTCGTTTCCGGAGAGCGGGGACGCGCCGTAGATTGCGCGTCTCCATCCTCAGCGCCCGGACCCCGTCACCATGCGCCTCCAAGCCGATCCCCAGCGCGGGCGTCCCCTGCGCGCCCTGCTCCTGTACCTGCTGGCGGTGTTCGTGGGGGGCGCGCTTCTGGCGCCGTGGCTGTACCACGCGGTGCAGGCGCTGGCCGGCGAGCAGGGAACGCTGGCCAAGCTGGCGCGCATGCCGTTCGCCCGCTACGTGAACCGCGCGCTGCTGATCACGGCGCTCGTCGGGCTGCCGTTCTTCGTCCGCGCGGCGGGGATACGGCGCTGGGCGGACGTGGGGGTGGCGCCGGGGCTGGTGAGCTGGCGGAGGTTCGCGGCGGGGTTCGGGCTGGGGTTCGTGTCGCTCGCCATCGTCTGCGCGGTGGCGCTGGTGGCGGGCGGGCGGCTGCCGCGTGCGCGCACGCCGGGCGACCTGGCCGCGCAGTTCCTCGGCGCGCTGGCGACGGCGCTGGTGGTGGCGGTGATCGAGGAGCTGCTCTTTCGCGGCGCGTTCTTTGGCGGGTTGAAGCGGGCGGTGGGGTGGAAGCCGGCGCTCGCGGCCAGCAGCGTGCTGTACGGCATCGTCCACTTCATGGCCCGGCCCGAGAACCCGCCCGCGGTGGACTGGCTCTCGGGCCTGCGCGTGCTGCCGACGATGCTGGCGGGGATGACGGAGCTGCGCACGCTCGTCCCCGGATTTCTGAGCCTGGCGCTCGCGGGGGTCATCCTGGGGCTGGCGTTCCAGTGGACGGGGGAGCTCTCCGCCTCCATGGGCATCCACGCGGGGTGGATCTTCTGGCTGAAGTACTACGGCCTGATCACCAAGTCCGCCCCCGGCGCGGACGTGTGGTTCTGGGGCACGCGCAAGCTCACCGATGGATGGCTGGCGTTCGTCGCCATCGTCGTCGTGCTGGCGCTGCTGGGGCTCGCGGCGCGGCGCGGGGCCGCGGTGGAGCGCGCACCTCGAGGAATCATGGAGAGAGGATGACGGAGCCGATCCGGGTGGGGCTGATCGGGACCAGCGGCTGGTCCGAACGCATGTACCTGTCGTCGCTGGCCAGCGAGCCGCGCGCGCGGGTGGACGCCCTCTGCGGCCGGCGGGCGGAGCGGACGCGGGAGGTGGCCGAGCGCTTCGGCGTGGCGCGGAGCTACACCGATTTCCACGAGATGATCGCGCATGGAGGGCTCGACGCGGTGATCGTCGCGGCGCCGGACGACGAGCACCACGAGATGGCGCTCGCGGCGATCGACGCCGGGCTGCACGTGCTCTGCGAGAAGCCGCTGGCCCGCAGCGCAGCGCACGCGCACGAGATGTGGACGCGCGCCCGCGATGCCGGCGTGGTGCACATGACGCTGTTCACCTTTCGCTGGCTCCCCGCGCACCGGTTCCTGGGCGAGCTGGTGGCCGCCGGGCGCATCGGCGAGCCGCGCGGCTTCACCTTTCGCTTCGTGCACGGGCTGGGGGTGCGGGAGGACCTGCGCTGGCGCTCGGATCCCGCGCGGTCGGACGGGGTGCTCGCGGACCTGGGCTCGCACCTCTTCGACCTGGTGCACTGGTGGCTGGGGCCGGTCGCCGAGGTGAGCGCGGATCTGCACAGCTTCGGGACCGTTCATTCGGCGGGGCGCGCGGTGGCGAACGACTCCGCGGCGGTCTCGCTGCGGCTCGCCTCGGGCGCGCACGGCACGGTGCACCTGAGCAGCATCGCGCACGTGGACGATGAGATGCCCGGCCAGGAGTTCACGATCTTCGGCAGCGAGGGCACGCTGGAAGGGCGCCTGTCGCGGTCAGGCTCCGAGATCCGGCTGATCACGGCGGACGAGGGGTGGCGGCTGCTGCCGATACCGGAGCGCCTCTTCGGCGGGTCGCCGCTCGACCAGCCGTTGAAGGTGTTCACGAGCGGCAGCGCCGGGCCGCGGGCGTGGATCGACGCGATCATCGATGGGCGGGCCGTGTCGCCCGACTTCGAGGATGGCTGGCGGGCGCAGCGCGTGATCGACGCCGCGCTGGAGTCCGCGCGCAGCCGGTGCTGGGTCGAGATCAACAGATAGTCTCACACAGAGACACAGAGGGAACAGCAAGAACGGCAAAGGGCTTCTCTGTGGCCTTGCCGTTCCTTCTGTGTTCTCTGTGTGATGCTTTTCTTCCGTTCCTATTGACAACTACAGAAGAGACGCGCACTCTTCCTATCGACAGCTACAGGACACCCGCCCCGCCCTTCGCAATCCGACCCAATGAAATCCATCATCGCCCGGCTGCGCCTGCTCCGCCGCAGCGAGGCCGAGGAGCGCATGGAGGACGAGATGCGCTTCCACCTGGAGATGGAAACGGAGAAGCTCATCCGCGGGGGGCTGAGCCCCGCGGAGGCGCGGCGCAGGGCGCGGGTGGCGTTCGGCGGGGTGGAGGGGCACAAGGAGGCGATGCGCGACGGGCGCACCTTTGCCTGGATGGGCACCCTGTCGCTCGATGCGCGGCTCGGGCTGCGGCTGCTGATGCGGCACCGGGGGCTGGCCCTCATCGGCGGCTTCGCGATGGCGATGGCGATCGCGGTGGGCTCCGTGGCCTTCGAGACCCTTTCGCAGGTGCTGCGCGGCACGCTGCCGCTGGACGAGGGGCATCGCGTGGTCTCGGTGCAGCTCTCCACCGACCAGCCAGGGGAGCTCCAGCGGAAGGTGCTGCACGACTTCGCGGAGTGGCGCGGCCGGCTGCGCACGGTGCGGGAGCTGGCCGCTTTCCGCACCGTGGCGCACAACCTGGCGTCGGAGGAGGGCGACCCTCTTCCCGTGGCGGTGGCGGAGATGACCGCATCGGGGTTCCGCGTGGCCCGCACGCCGCCGCTGCTGGGGCGCTACCTGGTGCCGGAGGACGAGCGCCCCGGCGCGCCCGCGGTTGTGGTGATCGGCCACGAGGCGTGGCGCACGCGCTTCGATGCCGACCCGCGCATCGTGGGGCGCACCGTGCGGCTGGGCGCCACGCTGCACGTGGTGGCGGGGGTGATGCCGGAGGGCTTCCGCTTCCCCGTCAACCACCAGTACTGGGTGCCGCTGCGCGAGAGCCCGCTGGCGCACGCGCGGCTGGAGGGGCCCGCGCTGTGGGTGTTCGGGCGGCTGGCGCCCGGCGCGTCGCTCGGCGAAGCACGGGCCGAGCTGGAGACGGTGGGGCGGCGCACGGCGGCGGCGCACCCCAAGTTGTACGACCGGCTCCGGCTTTCGGCGGTTCCCTACACCTACGACCACCTGAACCTGCAGAGCCCCACGCTGCGGCTGGTGCTGCGCGCGGTGCAGCTGCTGGTGGGCGGGCTGCTGGTGGTGGTGGCGGTGAACCTGGCCGTGCTCCTGTACGCCCGCACCGTGTCGCGCCTGGGCGAGATCGCCGTGCGCAGCGCGCTGGGCGCCAGCCGGCGGCGCATCCTGGGGCAGCTCTTCATGGAGGCGCTCGCCCATTCGGTGCTGGGCGCGCTGCTGGGGCTGGTGGTGGCGAACGCGGTGCTCGGGATGATGCGAGGGTGGGTCGCCGAGGCGGGAGCGAACGGCGTTCCGTTCTGGCTGCACCTGCGGCTGTCGCCCGCCACGGTGGCGTACGCGCTGGGGCTGGCCGTGGTGGCCGCATTCATCATGGGCGTGCTCCCCGGCCTCAAGGCCACCGGCGCCGGGATGCAGGCCAGCCTGCGTGAGCTGCGCTCCGGTCCGCGCTTGGGCCCCGTGTGGAGCGGACTGATCGTGGCGCAGGTGGCGTTCGCGATCGCCGTGCTGCCCCCCGCCGTCTTCGCCGTGTGGCAGATCCTGCGGATGGAGACGGCCGAGATCGGGTTCGCGCCGGACGAGTTCGTGGTGGGGCCGGTGGAGCTGGGCGAGCCGCCCGCCGGGCTGGATTCGGCCGGGGTGGCGGCGCGCGCCGCTTCGCGGCAGACGGCGCTGGTGGCGCGCCTGGCGGCGGAGCCCGGCGTCACCGCCGTCGCCCTGTCGTCCTTTGTCCCCGGCCTGGATGAGCCCTCCCAGGGCGTGGAGATCGCCGGCGCCGCCGGGCCGCGGGAGAGCGCGAGCGCCATCCGCACGACGCCGGAGCTGTTCGGCGCGTACGGCGCGCGCATCGCCGAGGGGCGTGCGCTGGCGGAGGGCGACGCGGGTGCCGCGTCCGGCGCCGTGGTCGTCAACCGCACATTCGTGCGGCGCCACCTGGGGAACCGCGGCGCGGTGGGCCAGCGGCTGCGCTACACGGAGACAGACGGGCCGGGCCGCTGGTACGAGATCGTAGGCGTGGTGGAGGACTTCCCCGCGGTGCCGCTCGTGATCACGTCGGCCAACGGGGTGGCCAACGTGTACCACGCCGCGCTGCCGGGCGACATCCCGGACGCTACCCTCTCCGTGCGACTGCGCGGCGGGGTCCCCGCGGGTTTCGTGAAGCGCGTGCAGAAGCTGGGCGTGGAGGTCGATCCCGAGCTGCAGCTGGGCGTGCAGCCGCTGGCGGAGGTGTACGATGGGCTCCGCCGCTTCTCGCGCTTCATGGCCTGGGCGCTCGCGCTGGTCACGGGGAGCGTGCTCCTCCTTTCCGCGGCGGGAATCTACGCGCTGATGTCGTTCACGGTGGTCCAGCGCACGCGCGAGATCGGCATCCGCACCGCGCTGGGGGCGCAGCCGCGGCGCATCGTGGCGAACATCTTTGCGCCGGTGGGGCGCAGGCTGGCGGTCGGGGTAGCGATCGGGTCGGTGCTGGCGGGCGCCATCAGCGTGGGCGCCGGTACGAGCGTCGGGCGAGCCGCGCCGCTGATGGCCGCCGTGTGCGCCATCATGCTGGCCGTGGGGCTGCTGGCGGCGCTGGGGCCGGCGCGGCGCGGTCTGCGCATCCAGCCCATGGAGGCGCTGCGGGAGGCCTGAGAGACGGCGCATCACGCGGAGCCGCAAAGGGAAACGGAGAGAACTGAAGGCACGGTTCTCTCCGTTTTCCGTTGTCGGACGCCGGGCGCCGGCATCGGCGCGGGACCCGCAACAGCCTACTTGCGCGCCCAAAAAAGGCCACGTATACATTGGAAGCATACACACGCGCGTTCTCACCCGCTGTCAGAACTCAGCCGGTCTGCGCGTCTTACGTAAATCGCCAGCCGCACCACGAGGAACGTGCCGGTGACGTGGTATCCCCTATGGCGTGACCTTCCGAATCGATCCTTCCGCTGGAGAGTGCGTATGAGACGGGCGATCGCGCGGGCGGCTGTATTGGTGTCGGCGGCCGCCCTCCTGGCCTGCGGCAAAGACCCGGTCGAACAGGGCGGCGGTGATCCGAAGCTCGCGCTTTCCGCGGACAGCGTCACCGTGGACGTAGGCACTTCCGCCTCGGTAGCCGCCACGGTGCTCAACACCAGCGAGCCGGCACAGTTCGTCTCTCGCGACCCGGGTGTGGCTACCGTGAATGGCAACGGCGCCATCAACGGCGTCGCGGTCGGCTCCACGTACGTGGTCGCCACGCTCGCCAACAATGCGAACGTGCGCGACTCCGTTCTCGTTCGCGTGCGGGTCCCAATCGACGGCGAGTGGGGGACCCGGGCCAATCTGCTCATAAACAACTCCGAGTTCGCCCTCGCCGAAGCGAACGGCAAGCTCTACGTCCTTGGCGGGTATCCCCCTATGCAGGGCCCCAACAGGACATCCGACGCGGTGCAGGTCTACGACATCGCGAGCGACCGCTGGCAGCTCGGACCGCCGCTCCCACAGCCCAACAACCACGGGATGGCGGCCTCCGTCAACGGCAAGATCTACCTGCTCGGCGGCCAGTACACGGACGATCAGCAGGGCGCCACGGCCGTCAACTCGGTGTGGGAGCTGAACCCCGCGACGGGTGCATGGGTCGCGAAGGCGCCGATGCCCACCGCGCGCAGCGGAGGGGTGGCCGTCGCGCACGCCGGCAAGATCTACGTCGCCGGGGGACGCGTGCCGCGCGGAAACGACTTCGCCGTCTACGACCCGGCGGCCGACCGGTGGGAGGTGCTTCCGGATCTGCCCTCACAGCGCAATCACATCGCCGGTGCCGCGCTCAACGGCCGCATTCACATCGTCGGCGGGCGTCTCGGCAACGGGTTGTCGCCCCTCAAGTCGACCGCGCACGAAGTCTTCGACCCACAGGCGCGGAGCTGGACGACCGCGGCCCCCATGCTCAGCGGCCGCAGCGGGATCAACGGCGTCGTGGCCCGGGGCTGCTTCCACGTCTGGGGCGGCGAATCGCCGAGCGGCATGTCGCCCCAGCATGAGTACTACGATCCTCGGACGAACCAGTGGGTGAGCCTTCGCAACATGGAGATCCCCATTCACGGGGTGGTGGGGTCGGCTTTCGTGGACGGTCTGATCTGGGTAACCGGCGGCGGCACCAACGTCGGCGGCGGCTTCGGAAGCCTGCACAACCAGACCTACCGGCCGATCGTGAGCTGCGAATGACGCGGGTCGGTGCGGGACCGGTGGCGGCCTTCATCCTGGACCGCCTGCCGGCCCCCACGCCCGCCGCCCGCGGGCGCTGAGCGGCTCATGTTGCGCATGCATGCGCGAGCGGCAGCGATCGCCGCTGGGTGCACTGCCCTGGGCGCCATGCTCACGCCGGCGGCGGCGCAGCACGAAGGTCACGGCGTTCCGGCAGGCGGCGCGCAGGTGGTGCTGACGGGAAGGGCCTCCTGCGCGGATGGCGCGCCGTCGGGCGGCGCCGTCGTACGGCTCTTCCACGGCAACGGCCCCGGCCGTCATCTCATGGCGACGTCGGCGGCCGATGCCACGGGCCGCTTCGCCGTCCGCGCCGGTGCCGGCACGTACACGCTGGAGATCGGCTACCCGGGGCAGGAGCCGCACCGCCAGCAGGCGACCGTCGCCAACGCTCCCGTGCGCGTGGGCAACGTGCGCGTCCGGTGCGGTCCGCTGGGGCTGGATACGCTGACGGTGAGGGCGGAGCGCGACGCGGTCCAGCTGCGCAGCGGCGCCACCGTCGTGGACGCGCGCGCGTCCGCCGCGGCGGGCGGCAGCATCGCGGAGCTCCTGCGCACGGTGCCCGGCGTCGAGCTGGATGCGGAGGGGCGGATCGGCATGCGCGGCAGCACCGGCGTGCTCGTGCTGATGAATGGGCGGCGCATCCCGCTGACCGGGGAGGCGCTCGCCGCCTTTCTGCGCCAGATGCCGGCGACGGCGCTGGAACGCATCGAGGCCGGCACCGCCGCGTCCGCGCGGCAGGACGCGAACGGCGCCGCCGGTGTGGTGAACCTCGTCTTTCGCGACGATGCCGCGCGACGCACCGGGATGCGATCACTGGCGGGCTCCATGGCGACCGACGATCACTACATGGGCTCCGCCGCCGCCACGGGCAACGTGGGCGACGTTCTGAACCTGGATGCGATGTACTCCGTCTCCGGCATGCGGCCGCGTACGGACTCCAGGACGGCGCGCTGGAGCCTCGTGCCGGGGGACCTGCCTCTCCAGACGGATCAGGACAGCCGCGCGCGGGAGAAGCACCGCCTGCACTCCATCATGGCGGGCGCAGCCGTTGCGCCGTCGCCAAGCACGTCGCTGGCGCTGCGCGGCGCGTATTCCTGGATGGAAGGCGCGAATCGCGGCAGCTCTGCGTTCCTGTACACGAATGCGGCGGGCAACACGGGCACGAGCACCACTGGCAGCCTGCTGGAGCACACGATCCCGTCAGGCGAGCTGAGCGCCGTCGCAAGCGTCGACCGAGGGCGCGTCCGTTTCGCTTCAGAGGTGCGTGCCAGCTTCGTGAGTGAGGATTTCCGCGGCGTCTACGATGATGTGGGTGCGGGCTTCCGCTACCTGACCACCGCCATGGATTCGCGGCAGCGTGAGCACGTCCTGCGGAACGACCTCGGCCTGCGCTTCCCGGGCATCGCTCTGGACGTGGGGCAGGAATCGCGGTTCCGCACCATCACCACCGCGCACGATGCGACGCACCTCGACGCGACCGTGTCGCAGGCCTACCGCTACGAGACGGATGTGCATGCCGGCTACCTCGCCGCGCACGGCTCCATCGGCGGCGTGCGCGCGGAGGCGGGGCTGCGGGTGGAGGCGGACCGGACCCGCATCCGGCTCGAAACAGCCAGCGCGCGGACGGCCGTGCGCCTCTTCCCCAGCATCAGGGGTGAATGGACCGACGCGCGTCGTGCTCTCGTGTATCGGCTCGCGTACGGCCGCCGCATCAACCGGCCGGGACCGGAGATGCTGAACCCGTTCTCCATGGGTGGGGAGGACATGGACGAGATCATCGGCAACCCGTCGCTGTCGCCGGACGTCACGGACCAGGTGGAATTCGGCGTGGAGCGGCACCGCCCTCGCCTGACGCTGCAGCTGACGCCGTTTCTGCGCTGGACACGGGACCCGATCCGCCCGCTCATGGCGGCGACGGCGAGAGGCGGCTCGACCACCACGCTGGAGAACCTGACGCGGGCGCGGGCCACCGGCGCCGACGGCAGCGTGCGCGCACGGCCGACGGACGGCACCGTCGTAACGCTGGCGGGGAGCGTCGCCCGCATGGAGACGACGGGCGACGCGTTCAGCAGCAGCGGCGTCTACGCCACGGCGCGGCTTACCGTCGACCTGCGGGTGGCCGAGAACACCACGGTGCAGCTCTACGCATACCGCCGGAGCGCACAGGCCATCGAACAGGGCGAGATCCTGCCGGCGTTCACCAGTGAGCTGGCGCTGACGCAGCGGCTCGCCGGCGACCGGGCGCGCGTGACGCTGCGCCTCAACGACCCGTTGCGCGGCGACCGCCTCGCGTTCCGTGTCGCAGACGCAGCCTTTACGCAGGAGAGCCGCCGGCGCACCGCACGGCCGCTGCTGTCGCTGTTCGCGTCGTACGCGGTGGGCGGCGCGCCGCGTGACGATGCACCGGCCCGAACCGAAGGTCCCGCCCGGATCTTCTGAAAAGCATCGCACAGAGACACGGAGGGAACGGAAAGGCGACGGGAAACCCCTTCTGCTTTTCTCACCACACGGTCACGCTGTGCATGCATCGAGCTTCGTCGTCACGCCCGGCTATTGTAATAAAACAGCCCGCCCGCACATCTTCTCTGACGCGGGCTGCTCCTCTTCCGCTCACCCGCCCGGCACGAACGTCCATGAACACTGACCGATCACGAGCTCGGCTCGTCCACGCTCTGGCGGCCGTCGCGATGCTCCTGCTGGTTGCCCCTGCGGCGCGCGGACAGCGGCCGGCGGTGCCTGGTTCCATCTCGGGGATCGTGGTGGACTCGGAGACGATGCAGCCGCTGACCTCCGTGCGGGTGATTCTGCAGCCGGCACCCGCCGGGATCTTCCTCGAGCAGGGGGACAACCCGGTCCCTTTCGGCAAGGAAGCCCGGGTGGTCATCACCGACAGCGCCGGGCTGTACCGGTTGGGCACCCTCCAGGCGGGGAACTACCGCCTCCACGCGCGAGCCATGGGGTACCGGCCGGTGACCGTGGACCTGCGCATCAGCGAGTCGCACGAATCGCAGCTCTCCGTCGGAATGCTGGTGCAGCCGATCCGCCTGGAACCGGTGGTGGCCCATACGGCCGCCGTCCACGCGGACCGCTCCTTCGCCGGCACCCGGGCCGCAGACCGCGAAGACCCCCGGCGCGTGCTGGCCGAGCGGGCGCGGCAGGACCGCTTCCTGACCAGCGACACCCGCGCGATCACAAGTGCCGACGTACAGGAAGCGCTCACCCTGGGAGAAGCAGACCTGTTCCGCGCGCTCCAGCGCTTCCCCGGGGTGGAAACCCGTGACGACTACACGGCCGAGCTGTGGGTCCGCGGCGCGTCGTGGGACCAGACGGCGGTCTTCTTCGACGGAGTACCCCTCTTCAATCCCCTGCACGGTGCGGGGCTGTTCTCGGCCGTCAACACGGACGCGGTCGGGGCAGCCTTCCTCCACGCCGGAGTCCAGCCGACGGAGCTGCGCAGCGGAGGCGCGGCGGTGGTGGCGTTGCGCTCGCGCGCCGGGGGGGCGCCGGGCCGTCGAGCAGCGGCGGAACTGTCGCTGGTGAGCGGGAGGATCGTGGCCGACGGGCGCACACGGGGCGGGCGTGTGGGGTGGATGGTGGCGGGGCGGCGCACGTACGCGGACCTCCTCCCCGCGGGCGTCTCCACCGCGCTCGGAGCCGGGCTGGATCGCATCCCGTACTCCTTTCGGGATGTGGCCGGACGCGTGGATGCGCACCTGGGTCGTGGGACGCGGATCGAGGCGAGCGGGATCCACGAGGCGGACCGGTTGAGCGGCGACATCGGTGCGCTCGTCACCGCCACCGATGCGCGCTGGGGGAGCAACGCGGGGCAACTCTCGCTTCACCACACCTTTGGAGCTGGGACGCTGCGCCACTCCGTGGGGTCCAGTCGGTTCGCGGCGCACGCGGACGCGCGGGAGCCACTCCCCACGATCTCCACCTGCCCCTCCTGCCCCGGGAGCTACTACCCCACGCGCGGGCCGTTCCGCGGGCAACCCGTCGACAATGCAGTGGCTTACGCCTTCGCGAGCGGCACCTGGGAATCCACGCACCCGTCGGACAGCGTGCGCTGGGCCGTGGGCTACCGTGCCGTGAGGCAGGAGGCCCGGTATGGCACCACGGGGCTGTGGCCGTACCGATCCACGGGGCGAGAGGGGACGCGCGCGGACCGCGACCTCGCCTATCTTGTGTTGTGGGGGGAGCGCGCCTGGCACCCGTCGCCGGCAATGGCGCTGGAGAGCGGGGTGCGCGCCGAGGTTGGGGGACGGATCGCCGGCGCCCAGCCAGTGCGCCTGGCACCTCACCTGGCACTCCGCTACCGGGCGGGCGCGGGAACGAGCGTGTCGGCGGGCGTCGCGCGCAGCTTCCAGTATGCCCAGGCAGTCGTGCCGGCGGGCCCCGGCTATCACCCCGTCGCGACTTCGCACCTGTTCTGGACACTCGCGGACGAAGATTCCCCGCTCTTACGCGCGGACGTGGCGAGCCTGGGGATCGAGCAATGGATCGGGGGCGCCACCCTCCTCTCCGCGGCGACATACCTCCGCCACACGAGCGGTGTCGCCACGCCCGATCCGACCCCCGGCTGGATGACCGACCGCCCGCTTTTCGTGGCGACGCAAGGCGAGGCCCGCGGGGTGGACCTTTCAGTACGCCGGCTTCTGGGGAGATGGACGGGTGGAGTGTCGTACGCGTACAACGACGCGGAGATGGAATCACTCGGCTACCGGTACCCGGCACCCACCAGCCGGCGCCATGCGCTGGACCTGACATCCGCGGTTCGCGTTACACGAGCGCTGCGGGTGGGCGGCGCGTACAAGATGGCCAGCGGCGCGGCATTCACACGCTACGACTCCGCCCTGCGGGAGTGCGCCAGGCCGGACGACCAGGCGAGCTGCCGCTACCTTACCTACGCGCGGGAGCCGGGGGCGGAGCGCGCGCCCGCGTACCGCAGCGCGGACCTGCTGCTGGACTGGAACGGCACAGTGGGCGGGTGGCAGGTGGGCGCCTTCGCGCAGCTGCACAACGTGCTCGGTGCCCGCAACCGCGCCGCGTACCAGTCCAGCCGCACGGTGTGCCGCACGCCATCATCGGGCGCCCTCTGCGGCGATCCTATCCTGGACCCCCTGCCCGAGTCGTTCGACGCAGAGAACAACCTGTACCTGCCGGGGCTTCCGAGAGTCCCGACGGTGGGTCTGCGAGTCGTGTTCTGACGCGTGGATCTGGAACGCCTTTACCGGGAGCACTCCGTGCAGTTGTTGCGCTACCTGCAGCGCCTGAGCGGCGACCCCGAACTGGCGGCCGACGCGGTGCAGGAAACCTTTATGCGCCTGGCCAATCGTCCTCCCGAGGGTGGGGCTGTGCGGGCGTGGCTGTACCGGGTGGGGACAAATGTCGTGATCGACTCCAGCCGCACACATCGCCGGAGGCTGCGGATCCTGGCGGGCTCGCCAGAGTGCGCGCCCCTGGCGGACCCGCCCCTCGACCCCGAAGCGGCTCTGGATCGCGAGGAGCGGCGGCGCGAGGTGCAGGCGGCACTGGCGGCGCTGAGCGCGCGTGACCGCACCGTGCTGCTGATGCGAGCCGAGGGATTCGCACACCGGGAGATCGCAGCCACCATTGGTGTTTCCACCCAGTCGGTGGGCTCCATCACCCTCCGCGCCATGAAGAAGCTGGCAGCGGCCCTGGGTGTGAAGGGCCACCCCGAGCCATGACGCGAACGCCAGAGGAGGCACACATGAGTGCCGAAGTGCTGATCCGATTCGTGGACGGTGAGGGTTTACCCGAGGAACGGACCCGTATTCGGCGACACCTGCGCCGCTGCCGGCCCTGCCTGCAGCTCACGCGCGATCTCCGCGGCACCACGCGCGAGCTGGAACTCCGCTTTGCCGAGCTGGACGATGCGGCGGCAGCGGCATCCCTACCCTCGTCGTTCCAGGCGGTCCAGCGCCTGAGTGCTGCCCGATCGCGCGCGCACGCGCCCCGAATGCTGCCGCGAGCCGCGGCGGTGCTGGCCCTGGCGGCGATAGGTGCTGCCGCGGCATCTCCGCTCCGCTCGCGGGTGCTCGGCTGGCTTGCCGGGGAAGGCGGGGCGGCCACGGTCTCGGTGCCCCGGTCGCCCCCGCCCCCATCACGCCCGGCTCCCGTGGCCGTTCCCGATGAATACCGCTTCATTCCCGAGGGCGAGACGTTCATCGTGCACTTCAACGGCGCGCAGGATGAGAGCTCCCTTACCCTACGCGTGGCGGAGGGACAGGAAGCGGTCCTCCAGATGGCAGCCGCGGCCTCGGCGCACCCCGCCGTGTTCGTGATGCCGAATGGGGTGAGGATCGGCGCGGCCGGTGCCGGCGGGGTGAGGTACGGCATTACCGTTCCGCCCAGCGTCCGCACAATCGTGCTGCGCACCGGGGAGGGCGAGCCGCCGACCACCCTGTCCGCCCGCACGGTTCGCGAGCGCGGCGAGGCATGGATCAGGCTCGGCCGCAAACAATGAGGAACGGAGCGGCCGTCAGGTAGGGCAAGCGCGACTTCTCTTCGCAGGGCCGTGTATCAGATGTGCAACGCTTGCGTGCATGCAGAAACGGCTGGTCTCACGCAGAGGCGCAGAGACGCGGAGAGAACTACACGAGTAGGCATCACACAGAGACACAGAGGCAAAGGCGAGGGCACAGATTACTTCTTTGGCTGTTCTTTCTGTTCCCTCCGTGTCTCTGTGTAGGGGTTCGACAGCGCCTGCTGACACGCGCGCGTAACTGCTTGTGTTAGATGGAGATGCAACAAAGCCGCCCCGGGCGCATGTACAACGCGCCTGGAGCGGCCTCAGGTGGGTTAACCCGTTACCCTGTTGTCGCTTGC
>DASVQP010000033.1 GCA_036389135.1 Longimicrobium sp. | reverse complement strand
GTCCCGGTGCCTCTTCTGTTGCCGCGCGTGCGGCGTGGATCAGTGCGCTACTTGCACTGCCCCTTGCCCCTGTTCTTGGGGGTGCAGGGGGTGGGGCCGGTCTCCACCGGCGCAACCACGGGCGCGAGCACCAGGCTCTGGAGCATGTGGTTGTTGGTGCTCAGCGAGAGCTGCACTACGCCCTTGCTGGTGGCGTCGAAGAGCGCCTGCTTCACCGTGGCGGGCGCCGCGTGCGGAGCCTGCTCCAGGTAGAGCGCCGCCACGCCTGCCGCGTGCGGCGAAGCCATGGAGGTGCCGCTGCTGCTCTTGGAGCCGTCCAGGGTGGCGTGCGAGGCCGAGATGATCCCGGAGCCCGGGGCGAACAGCGTCACGCAGTCGCCGTAGTTGGACCACACGGTCCGCTGGTCGGTGCGCGACGTGGCGCCCACGGTGATCCCCTCCGCCAGGCCGCCGGGGGCGTTGTTGCAGGCGTCGATCCCCACTCCGCCGTTCGGAACGCCGTTGCCGGCCGCCATCACCACAGTGACGCCGGAGGCGATCAGGTTGCGCGTGGCCGCGTCCACCGACGGGCTCCGCTGCGGCACGAGCGAGCCGATCGACATGTTCACCACGGCGGGGAGCGTGCCGTTCTGCGCGACCCAGTCCATCCCGGCCATGATCCCGGAGAAGGCGCCGCTTCCGGCGCAGTCGAGCACCCGCACCGCCACCAGGTTCACCCGCTTCGCCACGCCCCACGTCTTGCCGCCCACGGTGCCCGCCACGTGCGTGCCGTGCCCGTTGCAGTCCGCGCCGTTCTGGCCGTCCGCGAACGCGTCGAAACCCGGCCGCGCACGCCCCTCGAACTCCACGTGGTCGTAGCGGATCCCGGTGTCGATGATGTACGCCGTCACGCCGGTGCCGGTATGGCTGTAGGTGTAGCTGCTGTCCAGCGGGAGCGCCGCCTGGTCGAGGCGGTCCAGCCCCCAGGTGGCGGGGTTCTGCACGCCGGTGGTGGTGATGATGCCGTCCTGCTCGATCCGCACGACCCGGCCGTCCAGCCGGAGCGCCTGGAGCACCGCGTCGGAGATGTCGCCGGAGAAGCCGGTGATCACCGAGTCGTACACGTACAGCGGCTTGATGCCGTACGCCAGCGCGACCGCCGCGGGCTCGGCATCGTCGCGAAGGGTCACGATGTAGCGGCCGGGGATACGCCCATCCGTGCTCGTGCTGATGACCGACGCAGCCGCGCCGGCGTGCGGGCCTACGGGCTCCGAGTCGCAGGCGGCGAGTCCCGCCAGGGCAAGCAGTGCAAACGTCCGACGCATTGGGCACTCCGGAAAGTAGTTAGGATGACGTGGTGGATCTGCCCGCGTAAACAGGCATTCCCCGCGCCATCCTGTTCCGGAGAGCTTAAGTCGTTGTGGTTGTAGCGTTTATGGAGAATTGCAGGCTCGGCTGCCCACCGCTATGATTCACTGTTTTTGTGCAAGTCTCAAAAACTTGCGGTGCAGCATCCCTATTTTGAGGCGGGGGCAGGGCGGGGCTGGAAGGGGACCTGCGGCAGGCGATCGGAAAAGCCGTCAGCGGTTCGTGCCGGTGGAGAAGGAGGGGACCAGGGCCGGCGCCGGGGCACGCGCCGCGAGCTGGGGCCGGGCGTGCCACTCGTGGGCCAGGTCGCGCATCAGCAGGGCGCAGTCGAAGGCGATGGAGCCCTCGGGGAAGCGGGCGCGGTCGTCGAAGAAGCTGCTCTCCACCAGGTCCACGTCCAGCGGCTCCACGCTCCAGTTCTGCGTGCGCAGCTCCATCCCCTCGAAGCCGCCCAGGTCACGCCGGGGGGAGTAGCCGAGGGCGCCGTGCTGGAAGAAATCGGACGCTTCCCAGCGCGAGGTGAAGATGGAGCCCGGCGGCAGCGCGTGGCTCACCTGGCCGCGGACGGCGATCCGCGTGGCGCCGTCGCGGCTGCGGACGGCGACGCTCAGGCCACCATCCCACTCGCGCACGTCGAAGCGCGCGCGGCGGTGCACGCCGGGAAAGAGTCGCCCTCCCGCCAGCACGTTCAGCCCGCTCGACGTGTCGCGCCGCGGGACGTACACGCCCTCGCACACGCCGTCCTCGCCATCCCACTCCACGGCGATGCGGTGGGCGGCGTTCTCGGAGCCGACCCCCACCAGCGCGGGAAGGCCGCGCGGGCGCACCTCGCGCAGCCGGATCAGGCAGATCCCCGCCACGGCGTGGCCGCGCACCAGCTTGGGGCGAAAGGGCGCGGGGAGGATCCCCTCCAGCGCATCCGGCGCGACCCGGTAGTTCACCAGGACGCGCCGGTCGATCCATCCCGCCACCACGGGTCTCATCATCGCGAGCTTCGGGTGAGGTGCGTGCGCGGACGCGCGCGGCGTCACACAGCGTAGCCCGCCGCGGGCCGGCGCGTCAACACCCGCGTCGTCACGGCCCCTGCTTGGCGAACGCGTGCTCGAAGCTGAGGTAGAGGAATACGCTCCGTTCGCCGCGGCTGGGGCCGACGCCTATTGGGAAGGCGAGGCCCGGCACGATCTGGAGCCCTGAGGGGAGGTCGATGGCCCCGCGCACGCCCGGCGAGATCAGCAGCTCGGTCGCCGCCTGCGTGTCGCCCGGGCCCACCACCTCCTGCGCGCGCGTCCACGATGCTTCGAGCATCAGGTTGAGCTTCGGCCTCGCCAGCCAGATGATGCTCTGCGCGAGCGTGTAGTCAAGCGCCGCCGCGCGGTTGCCGGACTCGTCGTGCGCGCGCGGCGTGTAGGTGGCGCCCGCGTTGGAGTGCGCCACGAGCGCTGCGGGGAGCTCGGCGCTGAACGGAAGGTTCACCTGCAGCCCCACGCCTCCCGTTCCGCGCCCCTGCCGGCTGGACCCCGTCGGCAGCAGCAGCGTCAGGCGCGGCGCGAACGCCGTCGATGCCTCCAGCGGTCCGGCCTGGTAGCGATAGTTCAGGGCGACATCCCCGAGCCCTACGTCCTCACCCACGCCGGAGAGCGGAATGGTGTAGCTGAGCTGGTGGCGCTGGCTGCGAAACGGCCATTCCTGCGTGAAGCCGTGCTCCCACCCGCCGCCCTCCGCGCGCGCAAAGGTGTTGATGTGCTGCACCACGCCGCGCTCCTGGTTGTACGCCTCCTCCACCAGGAAGCTGTTGTCCTGGATGGGTGCGGGCGGCGCGGGAGTCTGGGCCGCCGCGGTCGTGCCGGTGGCCAGGAGGAGCAGCACGAAGCGGGACGGGAGGATCATTGGGAGCGTGGAGTGAGGCACGGGAGTCTCAGCTCCAATCGGGCTTGTAGGCCGTGCTTCCGGCGTACGCCCCGCGCGCGGCCGTCTCGCCCACCGGCATCGAGTTTTCGCGGCTGCGGAGCGCTTCCTCGGCGGCGGCTTCGACCTCGGCGGAGACGTCGGCTTCGATGGATTCCAGCCGGGAGCGGTCGATGCCCTCATCCAGCAGCCACGTCTCGAACATCCCGATGGGGTCGCGGCGGCCCCACGTCTGGAAGAGCTCAGGCTCGAAGAGGGCGCGTGCTTCGCGCTCGTCGTGCGTGGCGTGGCCGCCCATGCGAAAGGTCTCGGCCACCAGGAGGGTGACCCCCTCGCCGGCGCGCGCGCGGTCGGCGGCCAGGCGGGTGGCGGCGAAGGCGTCCAGCACGTGGTTGCCGTCGAAGATGGCGCCGGGCACGCCGTACATCGCGGGCCAGTCGTGAAAGGAGCCGGCGGCGTGCACTTTGAGCCGCGTGCCCAGGGCGATCTGATTGTTCTGGATGATGAAGAGGGCGGGGAGGCGGCGCACGGCGGCCAGGTTGATCCCCTCGTGGAACGCCGCCGTCTTGGTGGAGCCGTCGCCAATCCAGGTGAGCCCCACGCGGTCCTCGCCGCGGATCTGGAAGGAGAGCGCCACCCCCGCGATCACCGGCACCACGTCGCCCACGTGCGAGATGGGGGCGAGGACGCCGTACTCCAGGTCGCCCACGTGCAGGTCGCGGCCGCCGGCGGGGGCGTCGCCCGCGCCCAGGTAGGTGCGGAAGATGTCGGCCACGGGCATCCCGAACTCGTGGCAGGCGCCGCAGTTGCGGATCATCGGCGCCACCACGTCGCGCCCCGGCCCTGACCTGCGCAGCGCGTGCACCGGGCCGATGGTGGCCGCCTCCTCGCCCACCCCGAGCCACGCCTTGGAGATCACCCCGCTCTTGACCCAGCGCTTGAGCGCGATCTCGTGCAGGCGGTTGCGCAGCAGGCCGGCGTACATGGCGAGGAGGTCTTCTTCCGCCAGCGCGCGCACGACGGCGCCGCGCTCCGGGTCCGCATCGATGCGCGCGCGGAAGTCGCGCATCGTGTCGGGGTCCGGCTGCCAGTTCTGGTACTCGGGAGGGTCGAACGCGGCGAAGCGCTTCATGGTACGTGGCGGTGGCGTGGCATCAAGGAGAAGCGCCGGGAGCATACGGCCGGGTCCGGTGCCGCGCAACAGCGCAGTTTACCGAGGAAGGCCGGCTTCCACCGGGAGCGTCGGCCCGGCGGGCATGGCGGCCTCGGCGTCGCTCTCGTCGTGGATGGAGCGGCTGATGTGCGTGGCCATCACGTCCAGCTCCGAGCGCGACGGCACCTCGGCGTCGGGATCGGGAAGCTGGAGGGGGAAGGGGGCCCCGTGCGGCACCGGAATCAGGTGCAGGTGGAAGTGGAAGACGTCCTGCCCGCCGTCCGCCCCGTTGGGGGAGAAGAGGTTGACCGCGCGGCACCCCGTGGCGCGCCGCAGCCCGGGAAGGATGCGCTTGGCCACCGCGAACGTGCGCGTCGCCAGCTCCTCCGGCACGTAGAAGAGGTTCTTGTAGTGCGCCTTGGGCACCACCAGCACGTGGCCGCGGTGCAGCGGCTGCACGTCCAGGAAGGCGATCACCTCTTCGTCCTCGTGGATGATGCTCACCGTCTCGTCGCCGCCGATGATGCGGCAGAAGACGCAGGTGGGGTTCTGGTTGGGATCGGCCACGCCGCCCTCCGTTCGCTCGCGGGGAATGGAGAAGGTGCGCGGTCCGGCGGTGTGGGCCGGCCGCGCTTTCGCCCGCGCGGGTTTGCAAGAGGCAGGCCCGCCCCGCCGCGGCGCGAGGGTTGCCAGCGACCCCGCGCACGGGCGAGATTGGCGCCGCGGTTCGCCGGACCACACTTTCACGCGCACGATGCCCAAGACGCAAGCCATCCGCGGGGCCACCGAGAGCACGCCCAGCGTGACCCCCCTCTTTCCGCTGCTCCTGCTGGAGACGCTCCGCGACATGGACCGTCCGGAGGAGGTGCTGGAAGGGGAGGACCTTACGGCCAGCATGCCGCGCCGCCTGGGGCTGAGCGACGTGGTCTACGTGCAGATCCACCGCTTCCGCGAGGAGGTGCGCCGCAAGCGCCTGCAGACCGCCGCCACGGTGGAGGACCTGATCCGCCTGGTGATCAAGCGCCACGACGCGGACGAGATCTTCCAGGAGGCGGGCCGCCGGGTGGCGCGCCGCTTCTGGCAGGAGCGCTCCAGGGCCGCCCGCCGCCTGGTGCGCCTCCTTCCCCCGGCCCTGGCCCTGCGCAGCGCCCGCAACGCCGCCCAGCGCCTCTTCCGGCAGATGCAGGGCACGGCGTGGCTGGAGGTGCGCGGCAAGCCCCCCACGGTGCGCATGGTGAGCCCCATGACCTTTCGCGCCGACCCCGGCGGAGCCGCCTGCGCCTTCTACGCCGGCGCCCTCTCCGAGCTCCTGCGCGAGTACACGGGCAGGGACCACGACGTGGCGCACCTGCACTGCCAGGCCCGGGGCGCGGATGCTTGCGAGTGGGGAACCGGGTGAGCGGGATGCCGGCCGGGAGGGGCGTAGGGGCGCGATTCATCGCGCCCGCCCTCGGCCTTCCGGGACGTTCGCGCTCCGCACAGATCCCGTAGGGGCAGGCCTGCGTGTCTGCCCGTGGCCTGGGCATGCGCCGCAGCCGGCTTCCGGGAGCGAATGAATTCGCCGCCGGAAACACGCGAAGTCCGCCCCCCGCGGACTCCGGGTCCAACGCCGGTTTTCTCGGGCCGGCTTCAGCCGCCTTCCCGTGGTTCCAGCCGGGGGATTCATCTCCCGGTTTCCCGAGCCAGCCCCCGCTTCACTCCTCGATCGGCCCCGACCTCATCTTCTTCACCTGCGAGCGCTGCTTCTTCGCGCGCAGGCGCGCCTCGCTGGCGCCGCGGGGCGGGCGCGTCTTCTTGCGCTTCTTGGGGACGATCAGCGCCGCGCGCAGCAGGTCGGCGAAGCGGCCGGTGACCGCTTCCTTGTTCTGGTGCTGGCTGCGGTGCTCGCTCGCGGCCAGCAGGAGCGTCCCCTCACCGCTGATGCGGTTGGCGAGCTTGGTACGGATCAGCTCGCGCTGCTCCTCCGTGATGCTGGGCGATGCGCCCACGTCCCACAGCAGCTCCACGCGCGTGGAGCTGGTGTTGACGTGCTGTCCGCCCGGGCCCCCCGAACGCGTGGCGCGGTAGGTCAGCTCCGAGCGTGGGATCCACAGCCCATCGTTGACCGCGATCAGGCCATCGTCGCTCATCGGGAGGTTACGGCGCCTCCACCTGCTGCACCCGGACGTCGAAGATCAGGGTGGAGTTGGCCGGAGCACCCGCGAACAGCGGCGGACGCGCGGGGAGCACCTGTGCGCCGTACCCAAGCCCGGGGGGAACGATCAGCCGCCGCTGCCCGCCGGCCTTCATCCCGATCAGCCCTTCCTCGAAGCCCGGGATGAAGCGCTCGCCTTCGCGTCCCAGCATGAAGGTGAGCGCCTGGCCAGTCTCCAGGCTGTCGACCACGGCGCCGCTCTGCAGCATCAGGACGTAGCGCAGGCTCACGCCCCGGCAAGTCTCCAGGGCGGGCCCGGTCCCCGCCTGCACCTCCAGGTAGCGCAGCCCGCTGGCGGTGGTCACCGTGTCGCCATTGGTGCGAGCCACGGAGGTGGTGATCTCCTCGCACTGCGGAACGAGCGGGTCGTTCTCGCAGGCGGCCGCGACGGCGCACAGGGCCGCGAAGGCAAGGAAGTAGCGAGCTCGCATGGGTCCTCAAGGGGAAACAAAGAAGTTGAAGGGGCGCCCGGGGCGCAGACCGCATCATGGACGCCAGAACCGGGCCGGAGGCCGGGGCACGCTCCTCGCAACGGGGTGCGTCCGCAAACCGCCAGCCTGCAAGGGAACGAATGAGCCGACCGCCCGTCAATACCCCGAGCCCCCCGGTGCGCGCCGCCGCGCCCCGCCACTACCACCTGATCGGCATCGCCGGCACGGCCATGGCCTCGCTGGCCGGGCTGCTGCGCGCCGCCGGCCACACGGTCACGGGCTCGGACGAGAACGTGTACCCGCCCATGTCCGACCAGCTCCGCGAGCTGGGGATCCGCTACGCCGAGGGATACGGCGCGGCCAACCTGGAGCCGCGGCCGGACTGGGTGGTGGTGGGGAACGCCATCTCGCGCGGCAACGAGGAGCTGGAGGCGGTGCTGGAGCGGCGCCTCCCCTACACCTCGGCCGCGGCCACCATCAAGGAAGAGTTCCTCCGCGTCCGCATGCCGCTGGCGGTGGGGGGAACGCACGGAAAGACGACCACCACCTCGCTGCTGGCGTGGGCGCTGGAGTCGGCGGGGCTCAACCCGTCGTTCCTCATCGGCGGCGTGGCGGAGAACTTCGGGACCTCCTTTCGCCTTACCGACTCCCCCTGGTTCGTGATCGAGGCGGACGAGTACGACACCGCGTACTTCGACAAGGGGCCCAAGATGTGGCACTACCTCCCCTACGCGGCCATCGTCAACAACGCCGAGTTCGACCACGCGGACATCTACCGCGACGAAGAGGCGTACCGCTTCGCCTTCGCCCGCTTCATCAACCTGGTGCCCCGCAACGGGACGCTGGTGGCTGGGTGGGACTCGCCGATGGTGCGCGACCTGGCCCCGAAGTCGTTCGCGCCGATCGAGTCGTTCGGCTACGTGGAGGGCGAGGCCACCTCGGGCGGTGAGCACCCGCGGTGGACGGCGCGCGACGTGGAGTTCGGGCCAGAGGGGACGCGCTTCACCGCCGTGCACGACGGCGAGGAGTGGGGCGTGGTGGAGACGCCGGTGACGGGCGCCATCAACGTGCGCAACATCCTGGCGGTGATCGCCGTGGCCGATTTCATCGGCGCCGACCGCGACGGGGTGCTCGAGGGGCTGCGCACCTTTCGCAGCGTCAAGCGGAGGATGGAGGTGCGCGGCGAGGCGCGCGGCGTAACCGTGGTCGACGACTTCGCCCACCACCCGACGGCGGTGCGCGAGACCATCGAGGCGATCCGCCAGCGCTTCCGCGGGCGGCCCATCGTGGCCGTCTTCGAGCCGCGCTCGTACACGGCGCAGCGGCGCGAATTCCAGGACTCGTACCGCGACGCCTTCGCCGCCGCGGACCGGGTGGTGCTGGCGGGGCTCTTCCACCCCGAGCGCTACACCGAGGACACCGCGCTCAACCCCAACGAGCTGGTAGCCGCCTGGCGCGCCGCAGGCAAGCCGGCCGACTTCATACCCGACCCGGACGAAATCGTCCGCCGCCTTGTTCCCGAGCTCAAGGGGAACGAGGTCGTGCTGGTGATGAGCAACGGCGGCTTTGGCGGCATCCACGTCAAGCTGCTGGACGCGCTCGCCGGCTGACGCCACACTTTTCGCGGTCAGAAGCGGGGCTCCCGAACGTTTCGGGAGCCCCGCCGCGCTTGCCGCCAACGCCAACATCAGGCCAACCTGTGGAGGGGCGCCCAAGGTATTCACCCCCAACGATTTACGTTGCGGCCGGCTCTTGACGAACCGCCCCCCCTCCATTAAACTGAACCTTGTTCAGTAGCAGATGGAGCGCTGAGCATCCTACCCGCTTCCGCCTTCCCGAGCCCCTTCACGGGGCTTCCATCTCCTCCCGGGAAGGAAGAAGTCGCCGGCGTTCGCCGGCAGAACCCCCCTTTCGAGAGATACCATGAAGCGTGCTGCGCCCCTTTTCCTTGCCGGTCTGTTCGGTCTGGGTGCCTGTTCCGATCTGAACCCCGTGGACGCGGCGAGCGATGCGCTCTCGCCGGGCGGGGTCAAGCTCAGCGAGACCGCCGCCGACGCGCACGACATCGTGCCGGGGCAGATCATCGTGCGCTTCCGTCCGGGCGCCGCGCGCTCGGAGATCGCGCAGCAGCACCGCGCCAACAAGAAGGCGGACATGCTGCTGGAGCGCACCGAGATCCTGGAGGTGCCGGTGGGGCAGGAGAGGGAGATCGCCGCGCAGCTCTCAAAGAACCCGAACGTCGAGTTCGCCGAGCCGGACCTGATCATGCGCGTGGGGCCGTGCGAGACTTCGACTTCGTGCGACCTGCCGGACGGCGACATCGCCCTGTGGAAGTGGGACCTGCACAACCCCGGCACCATGAACATGGCGCTGCAGGGCTGGGGCACCGTGACCACGGGCAAGGTGGACGCGGACATGGACTGGGCCGAGACGTACGACCACCTGGGCGCCAACTTCGCGGGCTCGGCGGTGATCGCGATCCTGGACACCGGCATCCGCACCACGCACCCGGCGTTCGCGGGCAAGATCCTGGGCGGCCGCCGCTTTCTCTCGGACACGCTGACCGTCGGCACCGGCAACTACACCGACGACCAGGGGCACGGGTCGCACGTAGCCGGCATCGCGGCATCGCGCGGCGACGTGCGCATCCCGGGCGTGGCCTACGGCAACAACGTCAAGCTTCTCATCGGCAAGGTGTGCAACTCGGCGGGCAGCTGCCCGTCGTCGGCCACCGCCAACGCCATCGTGTGGGCCGCCAACAACGGCGCCAACGTGATCAACATGAGCCTGGGCAGCTTCGGCGGTAACCCGGACGGCACCGGCTCGGCCGCGCAGCAGACGGCCATGCAGTACGCCCTGAGCAAGGAAGCGCTCCCGGTGTGCGCCACGGGCAACGACGACAACAAGCCGAACGGCTACACGGGCGGCATCGGCTACCCGGCCCGCTTCCCCGAGTGCATGGCCGTGGGCGCCACCAACTGGAGCGACACCAAGGCCAGCTACAGCAACTACGGCCCGCAGATCGAGATCTCGGCGCCGGGCGGCGACAGCAACGCGCAGGGCACGGCCGCCAGCTTCATCCTGGCGCCGCTGCACTCCAGCAACAGCTACACCTGGAAGTCGGGCACCTCGATGGCCACGCCGCAGGTGGCCGGGCTGGCCGCCCTGCTGTACGCCACGGGAATGACGCGCGCGGCCGACGTCCGCGCCCGCATGATCCAGACGGCGGACGACGTGGAAGCCCCGGGTTGGGACGGGCGCACCGGCGCGGGCCGCATCAACATCTACCGCGCCGTGACCGGGCAGAATCCGAACGCCGCCCCCGTGGCGAACGCCGGGAGCGGGTACGCGGGGAACAAGGGCGTGGCGATGCAGTTCGACGGCAGCGCCTCGGCCGACCCGAACGGCAAGCCGGTGACGCTGGCCTGGAACTTCGGCGACCCGGCCTCGGGCGCGGCGAACACTTCGAGCGCGGTGAAGCCCACGCACACCTACATGCGCGCCGGCAGCTACACCGTTACGCTCACGGTGAAGGATGCGGCGAACCTGACGACCACGACCACCACCGTGGCCGTGATCGCCAACATCTCGCCGGCGGTCGCCTCCTTTGGCGGCGCCACCCTCCTGCAGGGTGAGAGCTACGCCGCCGCCGGCTCCTTTGCCGACGCGGACCCGGACCAGTGGACGGCGACGGTGAACTACGGCGACGGCACCGGGCTGCACCCGCTGGCGCTGAACGGCCAGAGCTTCTCGCTTAGCCACACCTACACCGCCGCCGGCACCCACACGGTCAACGTGACGGTGCAGGACAACGATGGCGGCACGGGCAGCGGCACGGCGACGGTGACGGTGCTGACGGCGCAGCAGGCCATCGCCGCCAACCTGCTCGATGCGGTCGCGGGCCTCGACCAGTCGGCCTCGTTCTCGGCACCGCTGCGCAACGCGCAGGCGTCGCTGGACCGCGGCAACCTGGCCGCCGCCAACGGCCAGATGCGCGCCTTCCTGAACCACGTGGAAGCGGCGGTGCGCAGCGGACAGCTCCCGGCCTCGACGGGCGCGGAGCTGACCTCGGCCGCCAACCGCATCATCGCCAGCATGAACCGCTAGTCTCGATGCAAAAGGCGGGGGCACGCGCCCCCGCCCCCGCTCGACGCCTGCCGCCCCTTCTCCAGAGTTCTGGGGGAGGGGCGGCTTGCGTGCATCACCCCGGTGGCACTGAATCCCGCAGCGCCCGATGCATCGGCAGCAGACGCCAGATGACCAAGCGCGACTTCACACGAACGTTTAGAGTAAGTACTTGCGCATACGAAACACTTGTAGTGGAGTGGCCCGGCACGAGGTCACGGTGTAAACCGGAGCCGCAGGGCCCGGCGTGAGCACGCTCTGGTAACGTTGGCCGCGGGCCCCGCGCGAGCTCTGCTCCTCGCGTAAAGGCGGGCTTGCGCCGTGCGTCCAGGTGGCTTGCGTATCCTGCGTTCGCTCCGGGACGTTGCTCTCTGCTCCTCAATGCCATGCGGCCGACGGGTGCCCGAATCGCGGCACCACCCGGCGAGCTTTGCCGTTTCCGGGATCGGCAATGACCCGTGCGAGCCCATGCCTCCGGCAGTCACCTGCTGACCGGCCGTTCCAGGCGGAATCGATGAAGAGGGGATCGTCTGCGGAGGCGATCCCCTCGGCGCAGGGGCCTCGCAAGCAGGGCACGCGTGCCGGCGGATGTGACGGTGGTACCCCCGGTTGCTTCAGAACGCCGGAGGGGACGCCACATGTTTACGGCCGACCTTCCGTGAACGTGCGTTTCTTGTTAGTTTCGTCGCCGCCAAGCAATCCCCTCACAGTTTTGTCTCATGTTGTGTGCACTTCGCTCAATCGTCGTCTACTCCTCGAATCCCGACGCACGGTCGTTGTACAGCGCCATCGAAGCCGTGGGAGCACGGGTTCTCTGGTTCGACGAGTGGGACAGCTTCGACGACGCCCGCCGCGGATCGAGCTGCGCGGTGGTCCACGTCAACTGTCCTCAAACTGACCCGGCGGTGGCGCGTCTCCGGAGAGCGGCCCAGGGGGCTCCACAGTCACCGCTGGTTCTGGTGGTCCAGGGGACCGCACTGGGGGAGGCACTCGCGCGGAGCCTCTCCGTGGACGAGGTGGTGGTGAAGCGCGAGGCGAACCGCTCACTGTTGCCCGCGATCTCACGCGCTACCGGCGCGGCGTATCTGCGGGATGTAGGGTCACGCGTGCGGGACGCGCACCATCTGCCTGTCCGCTTGCGCATCGCGGTCGCCCATGCGTGCCACAGTTCGAACCCGGTGAAGGAGGTCGCCGACCTTGCCGACCGGGTTGGGTGTGACCGCTCCACCCTGACGAGACAGTGGCAGCGGGTGACGCAGCCGGGTGACGCGATGCGGCTGGACGAGGTCCTGAGTTGGCTCGTTTTACTCCGCGCCGTGGCACGCCGCCCCCCCGGCCGGAAGTGGGCCAGTGTCGCCGCGGAGGTGGGAACGTCGGAACGGACGCTGGCGCGAGTCGCCCGACAGCACGTCGGACTTAGCCTCGGTGCGCTCACGTCGCTTGATTTCGCCGCGCTTACTAGTGCGTTCGAGCTGCGGGTGGTGTCGCGGATGGTGGGTTCCAGCGGTGCATCATAATGTCTGAATTTGCGGCGTGTGGGGGATGTAAGGAAGAGGTTCTTGCGGCGATCCTTCGGTAGTCGCTCGCTGGAATCCTTCACTCACTCCGGGGCACGCATGTGCGGCCGAGGAGCGGAGCGAACCGCGCGGAAGCAGCGGCGACCAACCCCACCACTCTCTTTCACGCCGAGGAACAATGGTCCGTAGCCGTACGCTCGCTGCCCTGCTGTGCACGACCGCCGCAGTGGCCGCCTGTGCCGACGAGAACCCCACCCTCTCGCCCGGCATGCCCACGCAGAACGCCGCCGCCTCGAAGGCTCCGAGTGCGGAGCAACAGGCGACGATGAACGAGTTCGTCCGCGCCCTGGCCCGCGCCCTGTCTGACGAAGGGTTGCGCCAGCGCATGAAGAACGACATGCGCAAGTCGCAGGTCCCGGAGCACAAGCTGGAGGTCCGCGCCTACCTGCGCGGCGAGAGCGGGGGAATCCTGCTCGCCAAGATGGCCAAGGAGACGGGCCGCAGCCGCGAGGACCTGCTCCAGATGCTGGCGCGTCTTCCGAAGCTCGAGATGTACTTCTCGATCGACGCGCACCGCGAAAACTGGCGCGGCGGGGCGGACCTGCAGGTTGCCGGATACCTCCCCCACTCCGGGGAGTTCATGACCGCGTACTCGCTGGCCGGCGAGCAGCGGCTGATCCCGGTGAGCAGCATCCCGGAGACGCCCACCCTGGTGGTCGTCCGCCAGGAGACCAACTTCTCCCACACGCTGGACCTCACCCGGTACAAGAACGTGCGCGACCAGGGCGGGCAGACGATCGGCACCTATTCGCTTGATTCGAGCTGCGACGATCCCTACGCGATCGACACTTGCACTGGCGAGGGCGGTGGCGGTGGCGGTGGCGGTGGTGGTGGCGGCGGCTCCACCACGATTCGCTACCGGTCCAACGAGGGCTATGGGAAGATGGAGCGGATGTTCGAGTACAAGCAGGGGCGTCACCTCGAGTCGAACTGGCTCAACCAGGGTGACCCGGAGCTGTACGTGATCGTGACTTCGCACGCGCCGAGCCCGACCAACTCGACCATTCCGTACTTCACGAGCAACATCCGGTTCGGAGCAGGCAACAACGACAACACGAACTGGTACAGCGACAACAGCGATCTCATCCGCTGGAACCAGGAGTACGGCGACTACATCAACCTGAAGTTCTATGAGGCCGACTCCTCCGACATGGTGCCGATCACCGTCACCTTCCAGGGGAAGACGTACGGCGTCAAGATCGCGGACGAGAACGACGACCTGGGTAGCTGGACCTACTCGTTCGGCGACCAGTCGCTCACGCAGGGCTACGAAGGGCACGGTGTTGGGAAGTTCGGCCTGAACACCGGCTCGGGCAACATCACGGTGATCACGGACTACGTGACGCCGTAACGCAGGCCCCACACGCGGCGAGCGTGCCCCTCCCGGAACGGAGGGGCACGCTCGCTTTGTGGAAATCGCCACCAAGGAAGGAGGGGGAGCCGTGCTTAGTCATTCGTGGGGCGCATACCGGCGGGCAGCGGCGAGCGCCGGGCTCGTGGCGGTTCTCGCGGCGTGCGGGGGTGACCTCCCGCACCTGCCCGAAGAGCCCACGCCGGACGCGCTGAGCGTGAACCTGTTGCTGCAGCGCGGCGGCGTGCCCCCGCAGGCGGCCGGGGACGCTCTGCCGGAGGGGCGCACCTACGGTTTCGTGGGCCTTGTCTCCAGCCCCGGCGAGGTCTACCTGCAGCCGCTCTGGGACGCCCGGGTCGCCGTCAACGGGACACCCCTCACGGTCCGTAGGACCGCGGAGAACGAGTTCTACACGGGCGTCGACCGTCCCCTGGAGAGCGGGTACAACTACTACAGCGACTCGCTCCGGCTGCAGCCCGCCACCGACTACACGCTCGTCGTGGACGCCGGCGGCCGGCGGCTCACGGGGCGCACGAGGATGCCCGGTGATTTCTCGCTCCGGGCGGTGAACGGCGTCGCGGGTGGCAGGCGGGTACCGCGTGGCGAGCCTCTGGTCCTCCACTGGGGACGGGCCGACGGCGCGGCGCTGTACGCGGTGACCGTGGAAGGCGGGAACGCGAGCCTGGAGATCGCGACGCGTCTGCCCGCCTTCACGTCCGACACCACGGTCGTTCTCCCCTTCGCCAACTCCGCGAGCGCCACCATTCCCATCACCGTGCAGATCCGGGCGATGGACTCGAACCTGTATCGCGCGTCGGTACTGGGTGATTCGCGGGCGGGGATCGAGGGAGGGTTCGGGTTCTTTGGAAGCGCCAACGTCAAGCGGTACCGCATCGATCTGGAGATCAACCGATGAGTCGCCCTCTACTCCGCCTTCACCCGGCGGCGGCCGCCGCGGCGTGCTCGCTGGTCATCGCGTCCTCTCTCGCCGCGCAGGGTGAGGCCGAGGGCCTGGCGGGCCGGGTCGTCGACGCCGCCACCGGCCGTCCGGTGGCCGGTGCCACGGTCCGCCGGACGGACGGGCGCGCCTCCGCGGAGACCGGCCAGGACGGCAGGTTCAGGCTCCGCGGCGCGCTTCCCGTGTCGCTGAGCATCGCGCGCGTCGGGTACGCCGCCGGCGATACGACGATCGCCCCCGGGAGCGGCGCGCGCGGGGACGTCACGCTCTTCCTCACGCCGCGTGGGCTGCCCCTGGCCGGGATCACGGTCACCGGTACGCGCGACGCGACCGCCGTGTCGCCGCGCTACGAGCTGTCCCCGGTCGGCATCGCCAGGGTTCCCCCGCTCGCGGAGCCGGACCTCTTCCGGGCCGTCGCGACCCTCCCCGGGGTCGACCAGCCGAACGGATGGCGGAGCGCGTTCCACGTCCGGGGCGGCGCGAGCGACGAAACGCTCATCCTTCTGGACGGGATCCCGCTCACCGAGCCGTTCCACATGCTCGGGCTGTTCGGCGGCGTCCAGCTAGGGGCGGTGGGAGGCGCCACCCTGCACCTGGGAGCCCCTCCGGTCCACCACGACGACCGCCTGAGCGGGATCGTCGAGATCCGCACCCTCGTGCCGGACAGCACCTTCTACCGTGCGCACCTGAGCCTGCTCAGCGGCGGTGCGGTCACCGGGCGCCGGTGGCGGAGCGGATCGCTGCTCGCCGCCGGACGCTACGCCACCACGGGGGTGGTGGGCTCCATTGCGGACCTGGGGAGCTACGGCTTCGCGGATGTGAACCTGCGGCTCCGGCAGGAGCTCGCGACCGGGTGGACCCTGGACGCAACGGGGTTCGGCAACGGCGATTGGATCACCGCTCTGGCAGATGAAGCGTCGGCGGACGGGTCGCAAGTGATCTTCAGGCCCGACTACCGGTGGGGGAGCCGCGCGGGGCGCGTTGGAATCGTACGCCAGTCGGAATCGGGGTGGAGGGCGCGCGCCGACGTGACGTACTCCGGCTACGCCGTCCGCTTCCGCGACATTCCGCGCGGCGGCGGAGCCGCGCCCACCGAGATCGTCGACGCGCACACGGACTACGTGAAGGCCGCTTTCTCGGCCGAGCTGCCGCTTGGTGGGGCACACCGCGTGAGCGCCGGTGCCGACGTGAGCCACGACCGGTTCGACCACCGGCTCAACGGCTCCGTCGAGGAGTTCGGTCCCAACACGCCCCCCACCTACAGCTACGCCGCCGCCCAGGGGCGGCTGGCGCTGCACCTGGCGGACGCATGGGCCGTGCGCCAGAACCTGGAGCTGTCGGCGGGACTCCGCGCGCTGATGGTGCAGGGGATGTCCGATGCGGGGCCGCACCTGGCGCCCCGGTTCGCGGTACGCTGGAACCCGGTGGACCGTGTCGAGCTCTCCGGGAGCGCAGGCCGTCTCTTTCAGACCACCACCCAGGCCGAAGAGGCGCGGGAAGGGACACTCGGCAGCCCCCGCTTCGCACTCACCGAAACTCCGAACACGGCGGACGCCGCCGAACTGGGCGCGGAGTACCGCATCGGGGCCCGCACGGCCGTGCGCGCGACCGGATTCGCGAAGCGCTACGGGCGGATCGCGCAGCTGGACTCCGCGTCGGTTCTCCTCTACCCGAGCACACCGTACCCGGCGTTCCGCTTCGGAACCGGGGCGAGCCGGGGGGCGGAGTTCCTGTTGACGCACGCGGGTGATCGTTTCGACACGCAGTTGTCGTACACGCTCACCCATACACGGAACAACTTCGGCGGCCCGGATCTACCCCCCGTTTGGGACGCACCGCACGCTTTCAAAGGGATCGCGTCGCGCGGGCTGGGACGCGGGTGGCGGGCCAACGTGGCGGCGACGGTGCGCAGCGGTCTCCCGTATACTCCCGTGCTCGGAACGGTCGTGCTGCCGGACGGGCCGGACGCGGGGCGGCAGATGCGCAGGAACTACGTGTTCGGCGCTACCAACAGCCGGCGGCTTCCAGCCTCGCAGCGGATCGACGTTGGAGCGGAGAAGAACGGCCGCATCGGGAGCGGGACGTACACGCTGCGCCTTCAGGTGCTGAACGCTCTGAACCGGGGCACGATGCTGCGCCTCGACCCGCGCACGTACTACGACTACGGAGTGCAGGGCTACGTTCTCGACGACGCGTTCGACCGCTCCATCCCTCTCCTCCCCTCGATCGGGTTGGAGGTGCACTTCTGATCAGGCGCAGAGACGCAGGATAGAGAAAGGATGGCCTCACACAGAGCCACAGAGGCAACGGAGAGAACAGCATAAGGGTTTTCTGTGGCCTTTCCGTTCCCTCCGTGTCTCTGTGTGATGCTGTTCACCCGCCGCGGGTGGCGGGGCGCTCCCAGTCTCGCAGGTGGTTCAGCAGGTAGTCGATCCCGAACACGTGGCGGCGGTGGTCTCCGTCGCCGCGGAAGACGACGGCGCTCCAGCCGCGCATTCCCGTGGGCGTGTAGTGCCGGCCGTTCATGGTCAGCTTCTGGCCGGAGATCGCCTTGATCAGCACCTGCTCGTAGCGGCTCCGCGACAGCTCGCGCTCCGGGAACAGGTTGTCCCAGGTGCACAGGCGGCCCACGTCGCCGTACTCCTCCGGCCTGTCGTCCAGGTCCAGGAGCGAGGGCGCGCGGCCCCGCATCACCGACCCGATCAGCCGGAAGGTGAACGGGTCCGAGATGCGCCGGATCGGGTGCCAGAAGTGCTTCACCGTGAGCCCCGCGATGGCGCGCAGGCTCAGCTTCCGATCGTCGCGCGTGATCCAGACCGGCGCGTCCACGTCTGCCTGGAAGGGGTTGATCGGGAAGGTGTCGTAGCGCGCCAGCCACCCCTTCCGCGAGGTGTGCGGCATCGGACGGTAGCCGCTGATCACGGGAAGGTTCATCCGCTCCAGCATGTCCAGCTCGAACGACGGCCAGGTCATCACCTCGCGCACGATGCCGGCGATCAGCGTCCCCGTGGCGATCATCAGGGACGCGCTGGGGGTGAAGTCGGCCGTGATCTCGATGCGGTCTCCGCGCGGGCGCACCCCCACCCCGGTGGAGCGGCGGTTGGCGGCCAGCATCATCACCGGCGCGGGAAGGATGTACGAAAGGAGGAGCGCCAGCTTGTGCACGGTGCGGCTGCGCCCCTGCTCCGAGCGCGGCAGCTCGAACGAGACGTTGTAGTGCGTGCTGAACCCCACCAGCTTCACCTCCCGCCGCTCGCGCTGCTCCCACGCGTCCAGCTCGCCGCGCAGGTATAGGATGCTCTCCCACAGCGACCGCCCGGCACGCGCCGCGCACCCGCGCTCGATCTCGATGACCGGGGTCGCCACCTCGATGACCCCCGTGTCGAAGTACACCGCGCCCCCGGTCGGGAGGTGGTACGAGGTGCCCACGCGGTGCATCAGGTTGCCGCGCACGAAAGCCCGCGGGTCGCCGAACACGTCTTCCGGACGCACCTGCTCGCCATCCACCAGCACCGAGAACTCCGCCTCCATCCCGATCGCGGCAAGCTCCAGCCGGTCCGTCCCGGCCGCGCCCTTGGCCGACGTCCCGGCGCCTTTCTTGTCGTCTGTCGTCATCGCGCCCCAACCTCGGCAATTTCCGCGTCATGGCCGGGCACCGGCCCGGCATCCTCCTCCCCCGGCGCGTCCGAGGGGACCACCACCGTGTAGCCCAGGTCCAGGTGCAGCTGGTCGTCCGTCTCGCCAACGCCGTGCCCCCAGGGCAGGGCGCGTATCCCCGGCAGTACCTTTTCCGCGATCTTCCCGTAACGGGTGATCGTCCTGTCGTCGTCCAGCCAGTCGTCGCCGATGCGGTAGATGTTGGCCGCCGTCCCCCACAGGTGCGGCGACGCGTGCCCGGAAAAGCGGTGCGCCGGCGAGCGGTACCCGCCGTTGGCCGCCACGTGCACGTACGTCCCCACCTCCTGGCGAAACAGCTCCAGGTACGCGGCCAGCAGCGACACGGCGCACGGAATGTAACGGGGCCACGAAGCGCGCAGCAGCTCCGTCTCCCGCACGTCCACGTTGATGAACTCCCAGAGCTGGAAGTGCGGGGCGAGCTGCGTGTCCAGCGCCACGTCCCACGACGGGATCTCGTAGAAGAAGCGCGGCAGCCGCCGCACGCGCCGCGACCGGTCCCTCATCAGCTCGCCGGGGCGCAGCACGGCGCGGTACTCGGCGCCCAGCGTCGTCCCGTCCACCATCTTCAGCACCGTCGCGTCAGGCATTCTTCTTCCCCGCGGCGGTCAGGTGGTTGTACACGGCGCGCGAGATGCGGGCGATGGTGTCGTGCCGCCCGCTGGAGCCCGGCTCCCACTCGGTGAGCACGGTGATCGCGTACGGCTTGCGGCCGGGGAGGTAGACGATGGCCGCGTCGTGCGCCACCGTGGAGATCTCCCCCGTCTTGTTGGCCACCTTGGCACCGTCCGGCACTCCCGCCGGGATCCCGCTGCGGAACTCCTGCTCGTGCATGATCTCCAGCATCCGCGCGGAGGCCTCCACCGAGAAGGCGGTCCCTTCCTCGATGTGGCGCAGCGTCTTGACCATCCCGCGCGCGGTCACGCGGTTGCTGATCCCGGCGTCGAAGGCGTCGTTGTCCTCCACGCCGCGTTCCAGCTGCACCCCGTCGATCTCCAGCTCCTTAACGGATGCGCGCAGGTCGTCCAGCCCCACCAGGTCCACCAGCAGGTTGGTGGCGAGGTTGCTGCTGGTTACGATCATGTGGAAGCACAGCTCGTCCACCTTGAGCGTGCGCCCGAGGTGCTGGGGGACCACGGCGTTGGCGTCGCGCGCCGCCTCCACGCGGAAGGGCTGGCGGCTGGCCACGCTCAGGAAGCGGTTCCGCACGTGCACCCGGCTTTCGCGCGCGAGCCGGCCGCGGTGGATGGCGCCGAACACCCCCACCAGGATCGGCACCTTGATGGTGCTGGCCGCGTGGAACCACTCGTCGCCCTGGTAGTCCCACCAGCCGCGGGTGTGGTAGTCGAACATGCAGCACGCCACCCGCTCGGCGCCCGCGTCCCTGCCAATCTGCTCGACCCGCGCCTTCAGGTCGTCCGGGTCTGACGTCTCTGCCATGGGTGTGGTTGGGGTGTTCCTCGTGCGCCGGAGATCCGGTGCCGCATGAGGACGGCGCCCGGCGCGCAACCCGCGCGGCAACGCAGGACTCGCGCCAGAGCCGGGGCAGGATGCGAGCGGGCTGTACGAGCACCGCGAGAGGCCCGCACGGAAACATTGACTTGAAACGCACGGAACCGTACCCTTCCGCAGCCGACAAGAGCACCCCGGTCGTGAGGCCGGTCCGCAAAGCCAGGGGTCTCCCGCGTGGAGACGGCCCAGCCGCCGAAGCCCGCCAGACGCCGCCCTTCTCGCGCCCCGTCGCTTCGGACCCGTGTGCCTTCCCGGCACCCGCCCCGGAGCACGGGGCTTCGTCGTTCCCCGAACGTTGTCTTCCCACCGCCAGCCAGCACCTTGATGCCGCGCCACCTTTCATTCCGAAGTCTCGCGCTCGGACCCGTCCTTTTGATATCCGCGTGTGTGGACCAGCCGACCGCGCCCACGAGATCCGCTCCGCTGCCCGCCGGCCGGCCCATGGCTGCCGCCTCCGCGTCGTTCTCGGCCACCCACACGATCTCCGTGCCGGGGAGCACCCTGCTGGAATTCGGCACGGTTCGCCTGGCGCCCACCGGCATCGTGATCCCGCGCGACATGTGGGTGCGCGTGCGGGTGACCGGCAGCATACGCATAGACGCCGATCCCGAATGGGTGCGACGCTTCTGCAACCCGGGACCGCCGTCCGAGTGCCCGCCGCCCTACGATGGCGCCTCGGCGGGCCCGCTCGGGGTGGACCAGGGGCTGGAGGTACAGGTGGCGATGAACAACGCCTACTTCCTGTGGCGGCCCCGCGCGTCCGGTGGCGACGGTGCGGAGGACATCATGTGGGTCAGCGCCGGAACCGGCGTGCTCGCGGGCCGCGCCGGGCTGTGGGAGTTCGGCGACTGCTGGGGGTGCACGCACCAACCCGGGCGCGCCGGGCGCTACCGCCTCACCGGCACCCAGACTCTCACGGTGGAGGAGATCAACCCGCTCTCCGTCCGCGCAGACCGCACCGAGACCGACCCCGCCGAACCGGTGGGCTTCACCGCCCGCGCGGACGAGGAG
>DASVQP010000032.1 GCA_036389135.1 Longimicrobium sp. | reverse complement strand
CGCGCGTTCCTGCGGCTCGAAAGGAACCGCATCGCCACCGGAATGAGCTGGGTCGAAGCAAAGGTGAGTATCACGCGCAACGCCGTGCGTACCTATCTCGCCCAGCCCAGCTTCACTTTGGGGGCAACTGCGTAAGTCCTATAACTTATGGGATACTTGCGCGGAGGCTCGGCTTTAAGGGAGCGGGCGTGCTGGCGCATCCGCTTGGTCACCTGATGCATTACTGTCGTCAGCACCAATTGCCACCGTTAACCGTGCTGGTGGTGAACCAAACGACGGGCTTGCCAGGTGAAGGGTTAACCGACGCCGACCTGAACGCTGACCGAGAGGGTGTATTCAACTTCGATTGGTACGCGCTGGTCCCGCCGATGCCGGAGGAACTTGCGGTCGTTTACAAGCAGGGGTCGACTCACGACGCGCAACGCAAATCCGACGCGCGATAACGGTCAACTGGCATAGGTGAACCTGAATCCGTATTGGCAATTCTCGTCCTGACCTTCGACTTCGCACACGTAAGAACGCTCATGCGCGCCACACTTCCCCTCCTCCTGACCACCCTGCTCGCCGGCCCCGCGTCGGCACAGGCGAGGCCCTCGTCGTTCCCGGTCCAGAACGTCGCCGTCCGATCGATCCCGCAAACGATGCCGCACCAAGGGAGGCCCGTGGCGGCGAAGCGCTGGACGGACCGGCTCGGCGAGAACACGCTGATCCTTACCCAGACGGGCAAGCTTTCGGGCAGAGCGTGCCCGCCAGACCAGGCACTGTGCTCGGACGCGGAGGTGTACGCCTACCACTACGTCAGGCGAGGAGCCGCCGTATCGCTGCTCTGGCGCACCGTCGACTTCGAGCGCGGTTGCGAGTTCGACCTGTACGCGGGGTTCCTCCCGGAGAGCATCGCGGTCACCGACCTGGACGCGGACGGGGTGGCGGAGAGCTCGTTCATGTACCTGCTCGCGTGCCGCAGCGACGTGAGTCCCGCCACGCTCAAGCTCATCATGCACGAGGGCGCGCAAAAGTTCGCCGCCCGCGGCTCCAGCCGCCCGCGCGGTGCCGGATTCGGCGGTGAGATGCAGCTCGACGCGGCTTACGCGTCCGCACCCCGGACGTTCGGCGAGTTCGTGCGCGCGCAGTGGAGACGGTTCCGGAGCCACGACACTTTCCAACAGTTCTAAAGGTCGGGAGCGCTCACGCGCCTCCGAGCGCCATCAATCCCCAAACGCTGCTGGCATGAACGCCCCAACGCCTGAGAACGCTGACGAACCACTCTTTGGGCGATCCCTGCCGCGGCGCCACGGGTGGGTCGCCGCCGTGCTCTCGCTGATCGGTCCGGGGCTGGGGCACGTGTACGCCGGGCGCGGAAGGCGCGGGCTCGCTCTGGTGCTCGGCGGTTTGATGGCGGCGGTGGCGGCCGTCTTCCTTTCCATGTTCGTGCGCGTTCCCTCGCTTCGCGTTCTCCTCATCCTGGTTCCGTTCGCCGTTATACTGGGCTTGGGGGCGGATGCGTACCGCGCGGCCGCATCAGCCAGGAATCCGTTCTGGGGAAAGTGGTACAACCGCTGGTACGTCTACGTGGGGATCTGGCTCGCCGGTGTCGTCCTCCAGCCGCTGGTCCACGGCGCGATCGTTGGTCACGTGGCACAGGCGTTCTCCATTCCGAGCACCGCGATGGAGCCGACCCTCCTGCCCGGCGACTACATGCTCACGGTGCCGATACGAACCGGGTCGATCGGCCGCGGAATCCCCGTGGTTTTTCAGACCCCCGACGGGGCCTACATCCAGCGCGTCGCGGCGGTCCCCGGCGACACCGTGGAGATGCGGCGCAAGGTGCTGTTCATCGACGGCCGGCCGCGACGCGAGCCGTACGTCCAGCACATCGATCCCGCGACGGAGCCGAGTGACGAGCGGATGGATTGGCAGGAGGAGTTCCTGGCGTATCCTCATCCGGCATACCAACCGACGCGCGACAACTGGGGACCCCTCGTCGTGCCGGACCAGCAGTACCTCCTCCTGGGCGACAACCGCGACAACTCCCTGGACGGCCGCTACATCGGCTTCGTGCCTGGCGATGGAATCCGGCAGCGGCCGGTTTGGATCTACTTCTCGCGAGACGCGGTGGAAGGCGAGTACAGGTGGAGCCGGCTCGGGCGTGGCATCGAATGAGCGTCCCGATCCGCCGACGAGCGCAAACTCGATCGCTGCAGCCTGATTCACTCAGCAGAGGCGGAAACATGCGCGCAACTGGACTCGTACTGCTGTCCCTGACGGCCGCGGCGTGCGCCCCGGCGCGTCCGGCGAGCCGCGATGCGGCGGAAGTGACGACGGAAACCCGGATTGAGGTTGGAACGGTCATCACCGAGATCGACGCGAACGTCCTCGCGTAGGACCGTGCGCGCGCACGGCGGGCCGCGGTGCTCCGCGCGACCTCCGATACGGTGCGGTTGCGGGTGGGTGACGTCCTACCGCTCGAGACCCTTCCCCTGGTGGTGATCGACTCGGCGGGCGAGCCGCTCGGACCGCTTGCGACATACGACGTGCAGATCGGGGGCGGAGGGTCCGTAACGATGACGGACGCCGGGATTCGCGGTGTCCGCGCCGGCCTGGGACACGTGACATTCACCGTCTCCCGGCTGTTCCGTGACGGACACGAGGGACCGCCCCCCGGCGCGATGCTCCACTTCGTCGTGCGGGATTGACGAGGATCACTGGACCTCCTCCATCCCCGTGCCTACCTTTCGACGGCGGGCGCTCGCGTCCGCATGCTGAACCCTGAACTGGTAGTTCCATGAAGCAGTGCCCTTTCTGCGCCGAACAGATCCAGCGCGCCGCCGTGGTGTGCAGGCACTGCGGGCGCACCGTACAGGCGCCTCTTTCGCTCGCGACGGCCCGCGCGGTCGAGCTGGGGGCGGGCTTCGGCGCGTTCTGCTTCGTGGGCGCGCTGCTGTACGCGGGAATGGGCGGGGCGCTCGACGGGAAGATGGCGAGTGCCTTCGCCGCCCCCGCCGCGGCTTCGCGCGCGCCTGCTGCCGCACCCAAACCGCCTCCGCCCCCGCCGCCGCTGGTCGTCAGTGTGCTCAACGAGGACGCGCTCAACCTGCCGCCGGGCGAGCACTTCGACACCGCGTTCGCCGTATCCGACCCGCGCCCGTGCACCTTTCGCGCGCGGGTGCAGGGGTTGGAGGGGGGGCAGCGCGACGTGGAGGTGTACCTGCTGGACGAGGACGGCAGCTCCAACTGGCACAACGGGATCAAGCCCGCGGCGCTGTACGAGAGCGGGCGCACCTCCGCCAGCACCATCGAAGTCCCGCTCCGCCAGAAGGGCCGCTTCCGCCTCCTGCTGTCCAACCGCTACTCCCTGATGACCGCCAAGACGGTGCGGGTGGAGAACGCGCGCGTCGTCTGCGAGTAGCCCGCCCCGGGTCCGCATGAGCATCGAGAACGTGTCGGACACGGCCCGCTGGGTGGCCGTGTACCGCGCGATGGAGACGGAGCGGCCGGACGCGCACTTCCGCGACCCGTGGGCGCGGCGCCTGGCGGGGGTGAAGGGCGAGGAGATCGTGCGCGAGCTTCCGGGCGCCGCCGCGTTGGCGTGGGCGATGATCGTGCGCACGGCCGCGCTGGACGAGATGATCCGCGATACCGTCCGCGAGCACGAGATCGACCTCGTCCTGAACCTGGCCGCGGGGCTGGACACGCGCGCCTGGCGGCTGGAGCTTCCCGCCGGGCTGCGCTGGGTGGACGTGGACCTGCAGGGAATCCTGTCGCACAAGATGGAGGTGATGCGGAGCGAGACGCCGCGGTGCCGCTACGAAACCGCGCCCTGCGACCTGACCGTGGAGGCGGAGCGCTCGGCCCTCTTCTCACGGCTGGGGCGGGATTCGCGGAGCGCGCTCGTGGTCACGGAGGGGCTCCTCATCTACCTGGGCGAAGAGGAAGTGGGTGCGCTCGCCTCGGCGCTGGCCGCGGAAAGTGCCTTCCAGTGGTGGCTTACCGACCTCGCGTCGCCAATGATGCTGGAGCTGGCGACGAAGCGCTGGGGGAAGCAGCTCGGCCGGGGAAACGCGCCCTTTCGCTTCGCCCCGGCGGTTGGCCCCGCCTTCTTCGAGCCCTTTGGCTGGCGCGAGGAGCTCTGGCGCAGCACGGTGGACGAGGCGCGCCGCCTGCGCCGCGAGATGCGGGGGACGTGGTTCCGCCGCATCGTATTCCGCTTCCTCCCCAGGGAGAAAAGGGAGGAGATCCGCCGCTTCCAGCGCTTCCTCCTGCTGCGCCGCACCGGCTCCCCTGGCGGGCCCGGCGCCGCGACCTACCCTGTCGATCCAAGATGACGCACTCGGACGGCTATCCCTTCGCCGATCTGGAGCTGGCGCGAAGGCTGGAGCGCACCGAGGGGCGCGCCAACGCGGCGTTCGTGGATGCGCGCGCGCGGCTCGACCCCGCCAGCGGCGCCACGTGGATGGAGGCGGCGGGCGCGTACGCGATGTTCGACGGCGTGGAGTCGCCGCTCACGCAGACCTTTGGGCTCGGCCTCTTCGCGGAGGCCGGTGACGAGGATCTCGCGCGCATCGAGGCGTTCTTTGAGGGCCGCGGCGCCCCGGTGTTCCACGAGGTCAGCCCCCTGGCCGACTCCGCGCTCGTCGCCCGTCTGTCGGCGCGCGGCTACCACCCCATCGAGCTCACGAGCGTCCTCTTCCGCCCCACCGCGGGTGAGCTGAGCGGCCCACGCACACCCGGGCTCACGGTGCGGCGCACCAGCCGGGAAGAGGCGGATCGGTGGGCCGGGGTCGCGGCGGAGGGGTGGGCGAGCGAGGCCCCGGAGCTGGGCGACTTCATGCTCGCGCTGGGCCGCATCAGCGCCAACGCCGAGGGCTACCACGGCTTCCTGGCCGAGCTGGACGGCGAGCCGGTGGCGGCGGGCGGGCTCAGCCTGGGCGAAGGGGTCGCGCTGCTGGCGGGCGCGAGCACCATCCCCGCGGCGCGCAGGCAGGGTGCGCAGCTCGCCCTCCTGCAGGCCCGCCTCCGCTTCGCCGCCGAGCAGGGCTACCCGCTGGCGATGATGGGCGCCCTGCCTGGAAGCGCCTCGCAGCGCAACGCCGAGCGGCAGGGCTTCCGCATCGCGTACACGCGCATCAAGTGGCAGTTGCGGAGGGCGTAGGGGGCCCTCACCCCCGCTCGTTCCTCGCTGCCCCCGCCTGCGGGGGCGCAGGGCGGGTGAGGGGGAGAACTGCGCCCCTGCCACGGCATCCGTGGTAGGGGCGCGATTTATCGCGCCCTCCCCCGCCCCGCCTCGACCTCCGCACCCCACACCGACTCCGTAGGGGCCGCCCCGCTTGGCTGCCCATGCCTGCATCCGCGCCGCACCGCGCCGCCGGCGCGAATGCACGCAAACTGCCCCTCCCCCAGCAGTTTGGGGGAGGGGCAGCGAGGTGACGAGCGGGGAGAGGGCCCTTAGAACGGGAGGCCGAGCTTCACGTATGCCTTCCAGCCGTCTTCGCCGCGGGCGGCGATGATGGTGCCCGTGTAGGCGCGGTCCAGCATCGAGAAGTACAGGCCGCCGCCGTACGTGGGGTGCCAGCCGCCCTCGGAGCGGCCGTCGAAGTACACGCGGCCCGCGTCGGCCAGGACGATGGCGCCCAGGTTGCCGCGCGTCACCGCCAGGTTGGCCGTGCCCAGCGAGGCGCGCAGCTCCGCGTTCCCCCACACCGCGGCGTCGCCTGCGAAGCGCTTGCGGGAGAAGCCGCGCAGCGACTCGCCGCCGCCCAGGAAGGCCGCTTCCTGCACCGGGAACTCGCCCCACACCCGCTCGCCGCCGGCACGCATCGCCAGCGTGGTGCCGCGGATCACCGGCAGGTACGCCGCGCCCTCGCCGCGCGCCCGCCCAAAGCCGCCCACGTCACCACCCATCCCGCGGTGCCCCTCGGCCGTCACCCGCGCCCAGCCGCCGCGCGTGGGGAAGGCCGCCGCGTCGCGCCCGTCCCACTCCATGGTGGAGCGCAGGCCGGCGGTGGTGTAGGCGTCCGTGCCCAGCGGCGCCACGATGAAGAAGGGGGTGTCCTCGTCCGCGCTGGCGCTGCGGTAGCGCACCGCCGGGCCCACACCCAGCCGCAGCCCCGAGCCCAGCTCCTTCCCGACCTCCGACTCCAGCGTCACCACCGTCTGGTCCACCAGGTAGCGGTCGCGCGGGCCGTCGTTGGCGGTCTCGTTGCCGAAGCCGTGGAAGCGGAAGGGGTCGATCTGCGAGGCGCGGGCGTGCACCAGGAGCGAGGTGCCGTCCATGCCGCGGCCGATGTGCTGCACGTCGAGCGCGAAGCCGGTCTGCATCGGCGCGAACTCGGCGCGGATCCGCTGGCGCTGCGCGAAGCCCTCGCGGCGGAAGCCGCGGGTCGTCCAGGTCATGGCGCCGCCCACGATGGGGCCGGCGTCCGCCGTGTAGCCGAGGTGCGGGCCGAAGGAGCGGGTGGTGCCGCGGTCCTGCTCCGCCTCCGGGTTGTCGAAGGAGCGGGCGCGGACCGGCCTGGTGTACGCCCGCGTGTCCACCCGGGCGCCGGTCCCCGCCGCGATGGCGTTGGTGCCCTCGCTGTCGTGGAAGACGGTGCGGCGCCCCGCGGCGGCCGGCGACTCGTCGCGCAGCGTGTCGTCGCCCGCGCCGCCGATGACGCGCACCAGCGGGGTGATGGGGGCCGCGCCGGTCACGATGGCCGCGTCGTCGCCGCCGGCCAGGTGGATGCGGATCTCGCGCGTCTCGCCGTGGGCGAAGCGGCGGCTGAAGGTGGGCTCGCCACCGGTGCGCGGGGCCACCTTCACCAGCACGGCGCCGTCCGCCATGCGCTCCACCGTGACGCGCTCCGAGGCGTCGGTGGCGTGCACGTCGACCACTTCGGCGAGCTGGCGGTAGAAGGCGTCCGCCACGGTCGGCAGCTGGTCGCGGCGGGCGCGGAGGGTGTACGCCAGCGTGGCGCCGGCCCGCGAGTAGTGCTCGCCCGGAAGGCGGCGCACCGCCTCGTCGATGGCGGCGTCGGTCAGGCGCGCCTGGAGCGAGCGGACCGTCGCGTCCCACGTCTCCTTGGAGAGCCCGGAGAGGAGCTGACGGTCGAGGTGCTGCGCGTTGTCCGTGAGGCCGCGCAGCCCCGCCATCGTGCTGTCAAAGGTCACCAGCTTGGGCATCATGCCGCGGCCAAACGTGGCCACCAGGCCGCCGTGGCGCGAGAAGGCGTTGTCACGGTCGCGGGCGATGGGGGTCCACAGCTGCGTGCCGCCGCGGTCGAAGCGGGCCCAGCGCCACTGGCCGTCGTGCCGGTCCCAGTCCCCCATCACCACGTCCAGCAGGCGGGCGTTGAGGTAGGCCTCGGCGTCCGCGCGGTGGGCGGGGCCGGTGGCGAGCGCCGACAGCATCTCCTCCGTCGCTTCCACCGCCGCGGCGCCCCCGAAGGTGTCGCCCGGCCGCTCCTCGATGGTCCCCAGCCGCCCCGCGAACTCCGCGCGGAAGGCACCCAGCGACGCGTCGTCCGGCAGCACCACCAGCCGCGGCGGCGCGTGCCGCACCCCGGCGGCCGTCTGCAGGGCGGAGGCGACGAGCACCGCGCCCGGAAGCGCCACGCTCACCTGGTCCTGCACCACGCGATCCACCATCGTGTTCTTGAGGTGGGGGTGGAGCCCCTGCGTCACGTCCTTGTCCACCGGGCGGAAGACGTACTCCAGCCCGTCCGCGCCGCGGAAGCGGAGCGAGCGGGTGCTGAAGTCGCCGCCGGTGCGGGTGGGGGTCAGGCCGCCGGCGTAGCTCGCGACGTCCAGCACCTCGACCGAGGCCGGCGTCGCCCACAGCGTGCGGTACCCCGTCCCCAGCACCATCCGCTGCACACGGCCGGCGCGGTAGGCGGCGCCGGGCACGGCCTCGGCGGTGAGGGCGGCGCGGGGCGCGGGGGCGCTGGTGCCGCCGTTCTCCGCCATGGCGATGCTCTGTGCGGCGAGGCCGGCGGGAGCGATGGCGGCCAGAAGGCCGAGGCGAGCCGAGCGGGCGAACGAGGTGGGAGACATGGTTCGCGTCCTTATGTCGAGGGTCGGGAATGGGGGGTGCGGGGTGCACCGGCCGTTCGTGCCCCAAGATTGTTCGGAAGCGCCCGCGCCACACGGGTAGTTTGACCGGGGTCGAACGACCCGGGTCAGGCGACCCCGGTCATTTGACCGATTCAGGTGGGGGGCCGTGCGGCGTACTCTTCCGTCACCTCGCGGGCAGGGTGCCCGATGAGCGCTGAACCCGCAAAACGGAAGCGACCCCCATGCGAAACTCTTCCTGGACCACCCTGGCCTCCGCGGCGCTCCTCCTTTCCGCCGCCGCGTGCACCTCGGACGGCGACGCCCGCGAGAACGCCCCGGCCGCCCGCGCCACCGCCAACGTGGTGACGATCACCGCATCCGACTTCGCCTTCCAGGCGCCGGCCAGCATCCCCGCCGGCCTCACCACCATCAACCTGGTCAACCGCGGGCCCGAGCTTCACCACGTGCAGCTCGTCAAGATCGCCGAGGGGCACACGGTGCAGGAGCTGATGGAGGGGATGAAGCACGCCGGGGGTCCGCCGCCGCGGTGGGCGACGTTCGTGGGCGGGCCCAACACGCCGGTGCCCGGCAAGCAGGCGCAGGCGACGGTGGACCTCGCCCCGGGCAGCTACGCGCTCGTCTGCTTCATCCCCTCGAACGACGGGGTGCTGCACGTGATGAAGGGAATGGTGAAGCCGCTGACGGTGACGCCCTCCTCGAACCAGGCGCGCGCCGCGGCGCCGGACGCGCGGATCACGCTGCGCGACTACTCGTACGAGATCAGGCCGGAGATCGCCGCCGGGCGGCGCACCATCCGCGTGGAGAACGCCGCCGCGCAGCCGCACGAGCTGATCCTGGTGCAGCTGGCCCCGGGGAAGAACGCGGGCGACATGCTGGCGTGGCTGGAGAAGATGCAGGGGCCTCCTCCGGGCGAGCCGATCGGCGGCACCACCTTCCTCAGCCGGGGCGTCTCCAACGACGTGACCGCCGACTTCACGGCGGGCGAGTACGCGCTCCTCTGCATGGTGCCCGACGCGGGCGACGGCAAGCCGCACGTGGCGCACGGAATGGTGCGCCAGATCACGGTCCGCTGAGCGACATCAATCACGTGGGCGGCCGCGAAGGGCCGCCCCGGCATACACATACAAAGTCCGGGAGACGGTACGATGCACGAGCACGGCGCTGAGCGGAACGAGGTGAGCTTCGTGGTGAGGGCGACTCTGGCGATCTTCGCCGCGGCGGGTTTCTGCGTCTACCTGGCGGTAATGGCGGTGATGGCCCTCCCGATGCTCCTGGTGGTGATCCTCCGCGCCGCGGCCCGCGCGAGCCAGCCCGCGACGGTCGCGCCGATCGCTCCGACGCCCACGCCGGTGCTGCAGCTGCACCCCGCCGTCGGCCGGCAGCGCGAGCACGCCGAGGCTGCGTAAGGAACAGCATCACACGGAGGGCGGGAGGGAGCAGCGAATTTCCCGTACCCGGCTGACGACTCGGCGAGTCGGGTACGGCTCACTCGTCCGCCGCCGCCCACCCCGGCACCTGCCGGTCGTAGCGAGCGCGAGCCTCGTCGATCTCCGGCAGGTGGTACTGCGACCACTCCACCAGCTGCTGGACGATCTCGCGGAGCGTGGTCGCGAGCGGCGTCAGCGAGTACTCCACGCGCGGCGGCACCTCCGGGTACATCGCCCGTGAGACCAGCCCGTCCCGCTCCAGGCTGCGGAGCGTCACGGTCAGCATTCGCTGGCTGATCCCCTCGACCCGCTTCCTGAGCTCGCTGAAGCGCAGCGTTCCCGCCGCGGACAGCTCGTAGATCACGTACACCGACCACTTGTCCCCCACGCGGGCGAGGACCTCGTGGGCGCGGCAGCCCATCGGCTCGTGGCCGGTCGGCGGCGCCGGCGCGGATGCTCCGTGCCGGGGGGCCGGGGCGGCGTTCGTCGTCATGGTCATGGTTCCCTCGAGGTTACCGACGCACATGCACGTGCGTACTTCCACACGTGCCCGATCCACCTGTATATTTCAAAGGTTACTTATCGGAACCTAAAGCCTAATCTGTACCAACGTACCGGGAGGAATATGACACCGAACGTGCGCGAACTGAAGACATACATCCCTTTCGAGTTCGATCCGCGACCCGTCACCGAACCCGGCTGCGCCCGCGAATGGCGCGGTGCCGCGGTCCTGAGGGACTGAGACGATGGTCATGGAACGCGTGAAGCGGTTCGAGCTCGGCGTCTACACGTTCGGCAACACGCCCCGCACCGAGGGCGGCGGCTACGGTCCCACGGCGCAGGCGATCCGCGACGCCCTGGAGGCGGTGCAGCTCGCCGAGGAAGCCGGGCTGGACTACTTCGGCTTCGGCGAGCACCACACCCGCTCGATGCCGGTCTCCTCGCCCACGTCGCTCGTGACGGCGGCCGCGGCGTCCACGAAGCGGATCAGGCTTGGGACGACGGTGACGGTGCTCTCCAGCGACGATCCGATCCGCGTCTTCCAGCAGCTCGCCACGGCCGCGGCGATCGCGCCCGGCCGCATCGACGCCGTCGCCGGGCGCGGGTCGTCCGCGATCACCTTCGAGATCTTCGATCAGGACGAGCGCGACTACGACATGCTCTTCGGCTCGAAGCTGAATCTGCTGCTGGAGCTGAACCGCCATGAGCGCGTCCGCTGGAGCGGCCCGCACCGGCGCCGCCCGCTGGAGGATCTGCTCGTCGTTCCCCGCCCGGAAGAGTCGCTGCGCATCTGGCTGGGCACCGGCGGCAGCCCCGCGTCGGTGATGCGGGCGGTGGAGCTCGGCCTGCCGATGTTCCTCGGCATCCTGGGCGGCACGCCGGAGCACTGGGCGCAGTACGGCCGCGCGTACCGCGATGCCTGGGCAGAGGCCGGCCACCCCGCCGACGCAGCCGAGGTCGCGGTCGCCGTGCACGGGTTCGTGGGCGAGAACGACCGCGAGGCGAAGCGGACCTACCTGGAGCACGAGCTTCGGATGTTCGAGACCGGGATGGCGGAGATCGGCCGGCGGGGGCGGGCGCCCGCGGGCCGGGAGCGCGATCTGGAGCGCTCGGGGATGGTCTTCGCCGGCGGACCGAACGAGGTGGCGGAGCGCATCCTCCACGTGCACGAGATCCTCGGCCACTCCCGGCAGATCCTGCAGATGGACGTCGGCGGGATGCCGCACGCCGCCTTCCTCAGGAGCATCGAGCTGCTCGGTACCCGCGTGCTTCCCCAGCTCCGCAAGGCGCTCGACGGGTGGTGAACGCCGCCGCACTCCACGAGATCAACCCCGCATCACGACCAAACGGACCATGTCCATGCACACCGAACCCCGGAGCCGCGCGCTCCACGTCACCCTGTGGGTAGTCCAGCTGCTCCTGGCCGCCTTCTTCGTGATGGCCGGCATCAACCACGGCCTGAATCCGATCGCCGAGGCCGCGCAGTCGTCGCCGTGGATCACCGACGTCCCCGTGTGGATGGCGCGCTTCATCGGCTTCGCCGAGCTTGCCGGCGCCGCCGGCCTCATCCTGCCGGCGGCGACCCGGATCAAGCCGTGGCTTACGCCGCTGGCGGCGGCCGGACTGGCGGTGGTCATGCTGCTCGCCGCCGCCTTTCACGTCACGCGCGGCGAGGCCAGCGTGCTCGCCTTCAACCTCATCCCAGCGCTCCTCGCCGCGTTCGTGGCGTGGGGGCGCTCGGGCCCGGCGCGCATCGTGCCGCGGGCCTGACCAACACACAGAACCGGAAAGAGAGACCGAACATGCGGATCGGAATCAGCGGGGCGAGCGGTCAGCTCGGCGCGGCCACCGTGGCGGAGCTCGTTCGCCGGGGCGGACACGACGTCGTGGGTATCTCCCGCTCTCCGGAGCGGGTCACCGCCCCCGTGGAGGGACGGATGGGCGACTACGATCGGCCGGAGACGCTCGCCGCCGCGTACGCGGGGCTGGACCGGGTGCTGATCATTCCCACCGGGGAGATGGGCCCCGGACGCCGGGCGGGGCAGTCGCTCGCGGCCATCGACGCGGCCGTGGCGGCGGGAGTCGGGCACATCGTGCTGATGTCGTCGGCGGGCACGCGCGCGGCGGAGGAGCCGGACATCTACGCATCGTACTGGGCCGCCGAGCAGCACCTGATGCGCGCCGCGCCGCGCTGGACGATCCTCCGCATGAACTACTACGCCGAGGCGTTCCTGCAGGAGGCGCAGATGTCCCTCCAGGGCGGCGTGCTGACTGGCCTCGGCGAGAACCGGGTGGCGTTCGTCTGGCGCGAGGATGTGGCCGCGGCGGCGGCCGGCATCCTGGCCGGCGAGGGGCATGAGGGCGCGATCTACAACGCGACGGGGCCGGAGACCCTGAGCGGCGTCGAGCGGGCCGCGCTGGTGGCCGAGGCGTCCGGGCAGCCGTTCTCGTTCGCCGCGCTGCCGCAGGCAGTGCTGCGCCAGGGGATGGAGGGGGCGGGGCTGCCCGCGCCGGTCGTCGGCGTGGTCCTCTCCATCCAGGAGAAGTTCGTCCAGAGCGGCTTCGACATCGTCACCGGCGACGTGGAGCGCCTCGCTGGGCGGAAGCCGCGTGCACTGCGGGATCTGCTTCGAGGCGCGTTTAGTGGAAACCGGCGTGCATTCTGACCGGCTTGTCTCACGCAGAGGCGCAGAGACGCAGGGAGAGAACAACAGAGAAAGGCATCACACAGAGGCCACAGAAGGAACTGAAAGCCACGGAGAAAACCTTGATGCGGTTTTCTCTGTGGCTCTGTGGCTCTGTGTGAGCCATGCAGTTGCTGTTCTCTCCTGCGTCTCCGCGCCTCTGCGTGAGGCCTGTTGTCGCGGAACTACCGGGGCGGATCGGTGCAGACGAGCATCCAGGGGCGGTCGGAGACGCGGGTGAGGACGACGGTGGCGCTGCGGGCGCCGGCGAGCTTGAGCTTGCGCTGGATCTCGTCCACGTCCACCGCCGAGCCGCGCTTGCGGATGTCCACCACGCCGATGCCCGCCTCGCGCAGCACGTGGCGGAGCTGCTTCAGGTTCCAGGGCAGCGACGCCTCCACCCGCAGCGTGCGCCCGAACGGGGTGCGCACGTCGCGGTCCGATGAAAGGAAGGCGATCTGCTCGTCGATCTTCCAGCAGCCCAGGGAGCGCGCCAGCTCCTCCACCGTGCTGGAGCGCGTGACCGCCGGGTCGGGGTCGATCAGGTAGTCACCGGGCAAGCGCACCTCGACCGCGGGGCCGTCCTCCGGCACCAGCGTGTCGCCCGTGGGGAGGAGGGTGGCGCGGCGGGCCACCGTGGCCAGGGCGGGTGACCAGAGCACGGACTCCTTGAGCTCGCCGCCCTCGGACACGAACTCCACCTCCCAGCCGTCCGGCGCCAGCTCCAGTGGGAGGCCGGGGGCGGCCTTGATGCCGAGCGCGGTGCCGCGGGCGGCAAGGTCGAAGCACCACTCCAGCGACGGCTCGCCGCTCCCCGTCTGGAAGCGGCGGCCGCCGGCGCGGCGGGCGGGGTCCACGAAGGCGGCGGGGATGCCGTCGAGCGAGAGGTCGCGCACGTCGGCGCACACGCACTCCACCGCCGCGCCCACGCCGTTTGCCTCCGCGTTGATGCAGGCGAGGCGGCTGTGGACCGGGTCCAGGTCGGCGGCGAGCACCGAGCGCCCCTCCGCCAGCGCGATGAGGTCGCCGCCGATGCCGCTGCACAGGTCGGCCATGCGGTCGAAGCCGGCGTAGCGGCGCGCGTGGTTGCGGGCCATCCGCTCGGTGGACGCCTGCTCCAGCGCGGGCGCGGTGAAGTACATCCGGTCCGCGTGGGTGAACTTCGCGCGGGCGCGCGCGCGAAGCCTGGCCTGGCCCACCGCGACCGGGACGAGCTCCGGCGGATGCCTCTCGCGCAGCCGCGTGATCAGGCGGATCTCGTTGGCGGCGGTCAGCGGCTCCGCGGCGAGCTCCGCCATCAGCTCCTGCCCGCCCGGTGCCATCAGCGCATCGATCCACCAGGTCGGGTCGTCCATCGGGCATGCCTTCGGCTGGGGAGTGTGGGTGCCGAGGCAAGCTGCGGGGGGCGGGTGGGAGGCGCAATGGAGGGGCTTCTTCCTACCCGCAGGAACTGGCTTGAATCCCGCGTTACATGGCGCGCGGGAGATGCACTCGTCAACTCGGGATGGGCGCGCCAATACAGGAGGGAGCCATGCCGTTTGGATTGGGGTTTATGGAGATGATCCTGGTGATGGCGATGTTCAGCAGCGTGTTCCTGCTGTGGCCTTGGGCTCTGTACGAGTGCCTGGTCAAGGAGAGCAGCGAGGGAAACACCAAGATCGCGTGGGCGCTCGCCATCCTCCTGGCGCCGGTGCTGGGAGCTCTGCTCTACCTCGTCGTGCGGCGTCCGCAGCGGAGGTCCGAGCTCGGCCGTTGATCCCGCTATTGCAACGCGCTGCCGTGTGAATCTCCTGCGTCTCTGCGCCTCTGCGTGAGGCCAGCAGGAGACCGCGCGTAGCTCAACCCGGCCCCTCCCCGTCCGCCGCGGCCGCGCCGCCGCCAAGCCGGGCCAGCACCGCTTCCTGCTCGGCCGCGCGCTGCTCCAGGCGTGAGCGCTCCAGCACCAGGTCGGTGACTTCCACGCTCACGCTGAGCACGCCGTTCACCTGGCCGTCCACCGAGAAGAGGGGCTGGTAGCTGAAGTTGAAGAAACCCTCGTACATCGTTCCGTCGCCCACACGGTCGAAGGCAATGGGAACTTCGCTGCCCTGGAACGGCTCGCCGGAGGTGTACACGCCGTCCAGGATCTCGAACAGCCCCTGCCCCTCGAGCTCCGGGAGCACCGAGCGCACCGTCCTCCCCTCCAGGTCCCGGCCACCCAGCAGCTGCCGGGAGAACTGGTTCATGATCTCCACGCGGTGGTCGGGGCCGCGCATGACGCTGATGGCCACGGGCGCCAGGTCGATCACCTCGCGCACCGCTTCGCGCACCGTCTCCTGCTGGCGCGCGCGGGTCACGTCGGTGACGTCGCGCATCACCAGGAGTATGCCGTCGCCGGAGGGGACGGCCGTCACCTCATGCCAGGCGTAGCGCGGCGGATGGAAGACCTTGAAGTGCCGGGCCAGCCGCCCCGTGGCCACCGCGCGCAGGTCCCGCTCGGCCGGGGAGCCCACCAGGTAGGGAAAGATCTCCCACCACCCCTGCCCCACCAGGTCCACGCTCCGTTTTCCCAGCAGGAGCTCGGCGCGCCCGTTGGCGTACGCCACGCGGAACTCCGCGTCCAGCCCGACCACGCCGTCCGACACGTGCTCGAGCGCGTCTTCGATCTTCATCTCGGTCCCTTTGACTTCGTGGCCCACGCGGAGACGCGAAGTTGCCGCCGCAAGGCGTCCGGGGCAAGGGTGTCGCCGGTCCGGCCCCCGACTTGCCATCACCCCGCGTCCGGCAGCGGCGGGATGGAATCGATCAACGGAGTGACCAGTGGACATCAAGGTATTGCCGGGGACACGCTCCCCGTTGGGTGCTACGTGGGACGGCGAGGGGGTCAACTTCGCCCTCTTCTCCGAGAAGGCGACGGACGTGGAGCTCTGCCTCTTCGACCCCGCGGACCACACGGTGGAGACGGCGCGCGTGCGGCTGCGCGACACCACGGCGCACGTGTGGCACGGCTACATCCCGGGGCTGAAGCCGGGGCAGCCGTACGCCTTCCGCGTGGAGGGGTCGTACGAGCCGGCGCAGGGGCTGCGCTTCAACCCGCACAAGCTCGTGCTGGACCCCTACACGCGCGCCGTGGCCGGCAAGGTGGCCTGGGCGCCGGAGGTCTTCGGCTACCCGCTGGGCGACCCCGGCGAGGACATGGCGCGCGACGAGCGGGACAGCGCCGCGCAGATGCCGCGCGGCATCGTGGTGGACCCCGCGTTCGACTGGAAGGGCGACCGGCGGCCCCGCACCCCGTGGCACCGCACGGTCATCTACGAGGCGCACGTCAAAGGGCTCACCGCCCTTCATCCCGACGTGCCCCAGGAGCTGCGCGGCACCTACGCCGGCGTGGCGCACCCGGCCGTCGTAGAGCACCTCAAGTCCATCGGCGTCACGGCGCTGGAGCTGCTCCCCATCCACGACTTCGTGGACGACGGGTACCTGATCGACAAGGGGCTGACCAACTACTGGGGGTACAGCACCCTCAACTTCTTCTCGCCGGACGCGCGCTACTCCGGGAGCGGCGACCGCGGCGGGCAGGTGAACGAGTTCAAGGAGATGGTGCGGGCGCTGCACGCGGCCGGCATCGAGCTGATTCTGGACGTGGTGTACAACCACACCGCCGAGGGGAACCACCTGGGGCCGACGCTGTCGTTCAAGGGGATCGACAACCCCACGTACTACCGGCTGATGAAGGACGATCCCCGCTTCTACATGGACTACACGGGGACGGGCAACTCGCTGAACGCGCGCCACCCGCAGGTCATCAAGCTGATCAACGACTCGCTGCGCTACTGGGTGCAGGAGATGCACGTGGACGGCTTCCGCTTCGACCTGGCGTCCACCCTGGCGCGCGAGGAGCACGCCGTGGACCGGCTGTCGTCGTTCTTCGACGTGATCCACCAGGACCCGGTGCTCAGCGAGGTGAAGCTGATCGCGGAGCCGTGGGACATCGGCGAGGGCGGCTACCAGGTGGGGAACTTCCCCGTGCTGTGGACGGAGTGGAACGGCAAGTACCGCGACGACGTGCGCACCTTCTGGCGCAGCGAGCCGGGAACGATCAACGAGATGGCGTACCGCCTGACCGGCTCCAGCGACCTGTACGGCAACGACGGGCGCAAGGCGTACGCATCGATCAACTTCATCACCGCGCACGACGGCTTCACGCTGCACGACCTGGTGTCGTACAACGAGAAGCACAACGAGGCCAACGGCGAGGAGAACCGCGACGGCCACGACCACAACATCTCCTACAACTTCGGCGCCGAGGGCCCCACCGACGACCCGGCGATCCTTGCCGAGCGCGAGAAGCAGAAGCGCAACTTCCTGGCGACGCTCCTCCTGTCGCAGGGCGTGCCGATGATCTGCGGCGGCGACGAGATGGGGCGCACGCAGAACGGCAACAACAACGCGTACTGCCAGGACAACGAGATCTCGTGGCTGCACTGGGACCTGGACGAGCGCAACCAGGACCTGCTGGAGTTCACGCGCCGCGTGGCCACCCTGCGGCGCGAGCACCCGGTCTTCCGGCGCCGCCACTTCTTCCAGGGCCGCAAGATCCGCGGATCGGAGCTGGAGGACATCCGCTGGCTGCGCCCGGACGGCCAGGAGATGGAGGACGAGGAGTGGAACAGCGACATGCGCGCGTTCGGCATCCTGCTGGGCGGCGACGCGATGATGGAGTGGGACGAGCAGGGGGAGCGGGTGGTGGACGACACCTTTCTCCTTCTCTTCAACGGCGCCCCGGAGCCCGCCGCCTTCACGCTGCCGGGCACCCCCACCCCGGCGAACTGGGAGGTGATGGTAGACACCAGCCGCCCGGCCGCGGAGCAGGAGGGGCGCAAGCAGGCCCCCGAGTCGTCGCTGGAGATGCCCGGCCGGTCGATGATGGTGCTGCGGAGGCTGGAGGAGCGGTAGGGGGACGGGGCCCTCACCCCCGCTCGTTCCTCGCTGCCCCCTCTCCCGATAACGGGAGAGGGCTGCGCCCTCGCCGTTATCAGGAGAGGGGGCGTTGGTACCGGGCGGGTGGTTCGTGACTACGGGCGCCCAGCAAGCCAGGCGGACAGGGCATCGAGCGTATCGCTGAACGCGCCGAGGTATTGTTCGCCCGGGTAGCGGTTCGGGTCCGGGACCCGTAGCTCCGCGCTCCGGAAGACCCAGCTGTATCGCTCGAACAGATCGCGCGCCTGCGAGCTCAGGACGTATCCGTTCGTGGGGCCGTCTGCCTCGCCCCAGGCGGCTACCGAGAGGAGGAAAGCGTACACGGCAGCCCAGTGGTTCCAGGCGGGTACCCCTACGCCGGGGGAGTTCTCCCACGAGAGGAGGCGGATGAACCCGCGTGCGAACCCGGGGCGCGCCGCGTATTCGACGGGGTAAGAATCCCGCTCGTCCAGGAATCCGCCGAGCACGAGGTCACGGGCCGCCACACGCACGTTCTTGCCGGCGTACCCCACCGCGCGGGCGATCTCCTTCGGGGCGGCGGGCACTCCGTCCAGCGCGAGAAGGAAGGCGAGCACGTCAGGCTTGGCGCTCACTCCAAAACCGGCGCGCAGGCGCAGCAGGAGCGTTCCGGGACCGTTCAGCCCCAGCTCCGATGGACCTTTGCCGGCGCGTACCGTCACCTCCCCGGTTCCCTTCCCCTTCCAGCGCGGGTCGCCGCCCTCGTGGGCCCAGCTCCCAAACTGGTCCAGCCGGCCCGCGACGTGCGCGGGGAAGCCGGCCCGCAGCGTGTCCGTCCGTCGTGTGCTCATCAGCGTCGCTCCGCGCGGCGCCCACCAGGCCAGCACGTCCACCAGGCGGCGCTCCGCCTCCCAGAGACCCAAAGAGGCGAGTACGAGCGCCTCCGGGTCCAGCATGCTCGACGGCTGCTTCGCGCCGCCCCCAAGGAGCATGGGGTTGAGCACGCCCCACTGGGCCCACACCGCCTTGAGGGCGGTCTCCTGCGCCCGGCTAGCGAGTGCGTCCCTGGTGCTTTCGGACATGTTCGAGCGCCTCCGGAATCTGGGCGTGGAAGACATCACTGGCGTCCTGCGAGGCAACCCACGCCGCGGCGCGGTCGAGCTCGTCCGCGTCGGGGTCCAACCTTATCAGGTCCTGCATGTGGACGCTGCGGGGCCCACGGTCCATGGCCGCAAACAGCTTCAGCGCGATCATCGCCTCCCGGCCCGGGACTCCGATGTGCAGGCCCCCGAAGTGATGCCACTCCAGATCCTCGGCGAGCCCCGGAGGCATCCCGGCAAGCCATTGCTTCGCCACGACGGTGTTCATCCAATCGGCGTCTAACCCGAAGTCTCGCGCGACGCGCCGGATCCCCGCCTCCAGTACGTCCGACAGTGGCTCGGGCGTAAAGAGCACCGCGGCCCCACCCCCAACGGCGGGCACCCCTCGGGCGATCACGTCCACATCCGAGGTCCCGCGGGCGGTGAATCCGCGCAGATTCATCGCCACACCCCCAACAACGACCAGGTATTCTGGGTGCCCCTGCGCCTCCAGAAATGCGCCGAGGGCCTGGAGCGCCTTGGCCAGTGGTCCCAGAGTGTCGCCTTGGAATTCTTTTTCCACGTTCAGCGTTCCTGTGAGTTACGCTTATCGTTCCACACAATTACTATAAGAGTAAATCAAACGAAGGTCCAGAGGGCTCCACGTGGCGGGCGCTCCACCGTCATTCACCGGCGAAACGGATAGCGTGCAAGCGCTGGCGCGCGGAGTGCCGCCCCGCCAATTTGATGGCGCGACAGCTAAGAACACGGACCGCACGAGGAGCGATGAATCTGGAGATCGTAGGCGCCCTGATGGACTTCGGCTCGGGGCGCCGGGGTGTGGACATGGGGCCGAGCGCGATCCGGTACGCGGGGCTGCAGGAGCGGCTGGAGGTGCTGGGGCACCGAGTGACGGACCGGGGCAACATCGGCGTGCCGCCCAGCGAGACACTGCAGACCGGCGACCCCAAGCTCAAGTACCTGGAGCCCATCCTCTCCGTGTGCCAGCGCCTGGGGGACCAGGTGGCGGAAAGCACCCGCCAGGGAGCGGTGACTCTGGTGCTGGGCGGCGACCACTCGATCTCGATGGGGAGCGTGTCCGGGGCGGCGCGGGGGCGCAACCTGGGGCTGATCTGGCTGGACGCGCACGGCGACTTCAACACGCACGAGACCAGCCCCACCGGCAACATCCACGGGATGCCGCTGGCGGCGCTCTGCGGGATCGGGCACGAGCACCTGGTGACGGTGGGCGGCACCGCCGAGTCCACGCCCAAGATCCTCCCCAAGAACGTGGCCGTGGTGGGCGCGCGCGACCTGGACACCACCGAGCGCGACCTGATGCGCGACGCGGGGATCGCCGTGTACTCCATGGAGGCCGTCGACCGCTACGGGATCGGCGAGGTGATCCGCCGCGCCATCGACAGCGCGTCGCTGGGCACGGACGGCATCTACGTGAGCCTGGACCTGGACGTCATCGACCCGATGTACGCCCCCGGCGTGGGGACCCCGGTCCCCGGCGGCCTCACCTACCGCGAAGCCCACCTCGCCGCCGAGATGCTCGCCGAGACGGGCCGCATCGTGGGCCTGGACCTGGTGGAGGTAAACCCCATCCTCGACCGCAGCAACGCCACCGCGGACCTGGCGGTGGAGCTGGCGCTTTCGGCGCTCGGGAAGCGGGTGTGGGGGACGGTGTAAGGGTTACAACCGGTTGCATGAACACAATTCAGAACCGCTGCGGATGTGCCCGCGCAAGGATGAAAGTCGGTATGGCTAAGCTCGTGTTCGGAATGAATCAGTCCCTGGACGGCTACGTCGACCATATGGCGTTTGGCCCAAGCCCCACGCTCTTCCGCCACTTCATCGAGGAGGCTCTGGGGCAGGCGGGCAGTGTGTACGGGCGCCAGATGTATGAGATCATGCGTTACTGGGACGACGATCAGCCTGGATGGGATGCAGACGAACACGCCTTCGCGGCGGCTTGGCGGAACCAGCCGAAATGGGTCGTCTCGCGCACGTTGAGTTCGGTCGGCCCCAACGCCACGCTCGTTGGGGATGATCTTGAGGGCGCGATCCGCGAGCTGAAGGCGGAGCGCGATGGGGAGATCGAAGTTGCTGGCCCGCAGCTGGCGCAAAGCCTCACCGAGCTTGGCCTGATCGACGAGTATCGGATCTACCTGCACCCGGTCGTGCTTGGTCACGGGAAGCCATATTTCGCCGGACCGCGGCCGCCGCTCCGCCTCGTCGCTCATGATCGGATCGACGAGGATGTGATCAGGCTGACCTACGTTCCTGCTTGATCCAGCCACTCGCGGGATGGGGAAGCCAATGCGAGAGGACGATGCCGGTGATGGGCGCAGAAAGGGCGCGGCGAGGTGGTGGGTGCTTGCCGCGCTGCTGCTCTTTGTGACGTACTACGCGCGCCAGCACATCCTTGATGGGCGCGGGCTGGTCCGCGAGATGTTGACGGCGCCGGGGGTGCCATCCACGGGAGGGGCCATCTACGTGAGCCCGGTCGTGCTGGCGCACGTGCCGCTCGGCTCCTCGCAGCAGACCGCGGTCAGCACGCTGATGTGGGAAGGATTCTCCGTGGAGGTGTTCCCTGCCTCGCTCTACGAGTGGCTCGGCTACAACTGTGCGGACTGCGATCGCGGCATCTGGGGCCGGTACAACCAGAGCTACCTCACCGGAGGACAACGCCTCGCCGTGGGCATCGGACTGCGAGGCGGGAGGGTCGTCCACCTGGAGGCGTACCGCGCCAAGCGGATCATCGAAGTCCCCTGATCCCGCAGCACTCACGCACTTCCGTTCACGCGATCTTGCGCAGCGCGGCGGCGAGGGCGTCCGCTTCCTCAAAGGTGTTGTAGAAGACGAAGGAGGCGCGCACGGCTTCCTTGACGCCCAGGGCGCGGAGGAGGGGCTCGGCGGCGAGCTTGCCGGCGCGGACGGCGATCCCCTGCTTGTCCAGCTTCTTCTCCAGATCGCTGGGCTGCTGGCCCTCCACCACGAACGACACGATGGAGATGCGGTCGGCGGGGTTGCCCAGCACGCGCACGCCCTCGATCTCGCCGAGGCGGAGGGCGGCGTAGGCGGCGAGATCGCGCTCGTAGGCGGCGATCTTCTCCAGGCCGAGCTTCTGCCAGTACTCGATGGCCGGGTCCCAGGCGGCGACCTCGCTGAAGGCGGGCTCGCCGGCTTCGAACTTGTGTGGGGGCGGCATGGTGGTGTAGTCGTCGAAGCTCACCGACTTCACCATCAGCGACCCCCCGTCGCCCGGCGGCATCTTCCTGAGCATCGACATCTTCCCCCACATGAAGCCGACGCTGGAGGGGCCGCCCATCTTGTGCCCTGACGCCGCGTAGAAGTCGCACCCGATGTCGCGCACGTCCACCGGGATGTGCGGCACCGCCTGCGCGCCGTCCACCAGCACCGGGATGCCGCGCGCCCGGGCCAGCTTCGTGATCTGCTTTACCGGCTGCACGCCGCCCGTCACGTTGGACACGTGGCTCACCCCGAGCACCTTCACGCGGTCGGTGAGCATCGCCTCCAGCCGCTCCAGGTCCACGTCCCCCGCCGCGTCGATGGGCACGGCGCGGACGTGCGCGCCGGTCTCGCGCGCGGCCTGGATCCAAGGGATGATGTTGGAGTGGTGCTCGATCTCGGTCAGCAGGATCTCGTCGCCCCTGGAGAGCCCGTCCATCTCGAAGGAGCGCGCCACCAGGTTGAGGGCCTCCGTGGCGCCGCGGCAGAAGACGACCTCCTCCGGCCTCGCCGCGTTGATCAGCTCCGCCACGCGCTTGCGGGTGTCCTCGAAGGTCTTCGTCGCCTCCTTGCTGAGGGTGTGCCCCTCCTCCGCGCGAGCATACTCCTCCCCGTAGATCTTTGCGATCCGGTCGATCATCACCTGCGGCTTCTGGCTGCTGGCCGCGTTGTCCAGGTACACCAGCGGCTTCCCGTGCACTTTGCGCTGCAGCACGGGAAAGTCCTCGCGGATCTTCTCTACGTTGAGCGATGCCATCGTCGCCCTTGGCTGATGCGAATCTGCACGACCCCCCCAGCGGTCGAGTCGGGGCAAGCGCAGGCGCTATGAATCGCGCCCCTACGGGTTCTGTGCATCCCCACGCCCCCTCTCTCGATAACGGCGAGGGCGCAGCCCTCTCCTGTTATCGGGAGAGGGGGCAGCGAGGAACGAGCGGGGGTGAGGGCCTACCCGCTGAACCCCTCCACCTGCTCCAGCACCTTTTCCGGCTCCGCGGCCAGGATCACCACCACGTCGCCCTCCTCGATCATCCGCAGCGCGTGGATGACGGCCTCCGTCTCGTCGAGCACCTTTTCGTAGCGCTCCGGGGGAAGGCCGCCGGATTCCAGTCCTTCCGCCAGGATTCCCATGGCCTCGCCCACGGGGCGGCCACGGCGGTAGGCCTCGTTCTCCTTGAGGATCACGTGGTCCAGCGCGGCGAAGATCGAGCCGATCTCGCGCATGTCCTGGTCGCGCCGGTCGCCGGCGATGCTCAGGACGCCGATCCGCCGCCGCGCATCCATGCGCACCACGAAGTCGATGAGGCCGCGCACCCCGGCCGGGTTGTGCGCGTAATCCACCACCACCTTGCCGCCGCGCACCGGCAGCACGTTCAGCCGCCCCGGCGTCGCGGCGCGCGAGGGTACAAAGGCGCGCAGCGCTTCGGCGATCTTGCCCGGCGGAATGGCCTGCGCGTGCGCCACCGCGGTCGCCGCCAGGATGTTCTCGAGCTGGAAACGCGCCGCACCCCCCATCGTCAGCGGCACCTCGGCGACCGGGACGACGGGGAGCCGCTCGGAACCGAGGCGCAGGACGATGCTCTCCCGCCCATCCTCCAGCTCGACCGTGACGGCCGCGCCTCCGGACGCCAGGTGCTCGGCGACGGCAGGGTTCTCCGCCTCGCCACTGACCGAGATCAGCACCACGTCGCCGCGGGTGCGGGAGCGCATGCCGAGGACGAGCGGATCGTCGGCGTTGAGCACGGTGTGGCCGCCGGGAGCCACCGCGGCGGGGATCACCGCCTTTACCTCCGCAAGCTGCTCCAGCGTGTGGATGCCTCGCTGGCCCATGTGGTCGGCGGACACGTTGAGCACCACGCCCACGTCGCAGCTCTCGAAGCCCAGCCCCGACTTCAGGATGCCGCCGCGCGCCGTCTCCAGCACCGCCACGTCCACGCGCGGATCGGAGAGCACCACGTTGGCCGCGAAGGGGCCCGTGAGGTCGCCCTCCATCAGCAGGACGTCCTGGTGGTAGACGCCGTCCGTGGTGGTGAAGCCGACCCGCCGCCCCGTGTGCCGAAAGAGGTGCGCGATCAGGCGCGTCGTCGTCGTCTTCCCGTTGGTCCCCGTGATGGCGATCACCGGGATGCGCGTCTCGCTGCCGGGCGGGTAGAGCATGTCCAGGATGGCGCCGGGCACGTCGCGCGGCGTGCCGACGTCCGGATCGGTGTGCATCCGGATGCCGGGCGACGCGTTGACCTCTATGATCGCCGCGCAGTTCTCATCGAAGGGCACGCCCACGTCGTCCGTCAGCACGTCCACTCCCGCGATGTCCAGCCCCACCGCCGCCGCCGCGAACTCGCACAGGGCGCGGTTGCGGGGGTGGATCTCGTCGGTGCGGTCGATGGAGGTGCCCCCGGTGGAGATGTTCGCGGTGCCGCGGAGCTGCACCGCCTCCCCCGCGTCCGGAACGGAGTCCAGCGTGCGGCCGGTGCGCGCCAGGAAGCGCTCCGTGAGGTCGTCCAGCGGGAGCGGGACGAGGGGCGAGGCGGGATCGTGCGGGTTGCGCTTGGGGTTGCGGTTCTCCTCCTCCGCCAGCTCGCGGATGCTGCGCGTCCCATCGCCCACCACGTGCGCGGGTACGCGCTCCGAGACGGCCACCACCCGTCCGGCCACCACCACCACGCGGTGGTCGCGACCGGTGACGAAGCGCTCCACGATCACCCGCGGATGCTCGGCGACGGCGATGGTCCACGCGGCGCGCACGGCGGCCTCCGTGTCCAGCCGGCCGGAGATGCCGCGGCCGTCGTTGGCGTCCAGCGGCTTGAGGAGGACGGGATATCCCAGGTCCTCCGCCAGCTCGACCGCGTCGTCCAGCGAGGTGACCACCTCACCCTCGGGGACCGCGAGGCCGATCCGCTCCAGGATCTCCTTGGTGCGGTGCTTGTCCGAGGTGATGTCGGTGGCGATGACGCTGGTGAAGTCCGTCATCGCGGCGTCCAGCCGGCGGAGGTTGCGGCCCAGGCCGAGCTGCACCACGCGGTCGCCCGGGGCGCGGCGCACCGGGATTCCGCGGCGGCGCGCTTCCGCGATCAGCACCGAGCCCGTGGGGCCGGGGTGCGTGCGCGCGTACAGCTCGCGGAGGTCGCCGACCACTCTGTCCACTACGACCGCCTCGCCGCGGATGCACTCGCGTACCAGGGCGGCGGCTTCGCGCAGGGCTTCGATCCCGAGCGCCTCTTCATCGAAGCCCAGCGCCACCACGGCGGGATCGTCGCCGGCGGCGGGGGCGATGCGGCAGAAGGCGGGCGGCGAGCCGGCCTGCGCCTGGAGCACGGACGCCACGCGCGCGATCACCTCGGGCCACGCCGACCCGTCACCTACCTCCACGGCGGGGAGGACGGCGCGCAGCCGCTCCGCGAAGCCCTCCACTGCCGCGCACGTCGTCCCGGCGAGCTCGCCCTCTTCCACCTCCGCGACGGCGGCGGGGCCGGGCGCCCACAGGCTGCGGCCGCGCAGGGCACCCACGCCGCGCAGGCGGAGCCCATCCGCCAGCTCGCGCGGATCAGACGGCATCGGCGGGCTCCCGCTCGTCCGCGCCGCGCAGCACGCCCTCGCGGATCATGGCGACAAGGTCGCTCTCCGCGTCCGCGCCGCGGCGCACGGTGTACGAGGCGGGGAGCCCCTCCTCCAGCGACGCGCGCCCCGCATCGTCCCGCTCCATCGCCTCGGGCTCGGGGTGGACGAAGCACCCCTCCGCCTCCACCACCACGCGCGCCGTGTAGTCCGCCAGGTCGCCGACCGACGCGGTGGCGCCGCCGGTGACATCGAGCGGTGTGGCGAAGTTGGCCCCGACGTCCGCGCGAAAGGGCTCCAGCCCCGGCACCACGACGGTCCCGCCGCGCACCAGCAGGTCGAAGACGCTGGTGTCGTTCTCCTCCAGTGACTCGTACTCCTCCACCGGCACCTGCTCGTAGCTGCCGTCCGCCAGCGCCTCCAGTGCGGTCAGGATGGCGACGAAGCTGAGCTTGCGCAGGAACTGCTTCTCAGCGTCGTCCGGCCAGTAGCCGCACTCCAGCAGCAGCGAGGCCGCGCCCGAGCGCTGGGTGTATTCGCCGGAGCCGGCGGGGTTGTACTCTTCCTGGAACCGCGCCACGCGCCCCTCCGCCAGCGGCTCCACGGCACGCCGGATGGCGCCGCACAGCCGCTTCGCGCGGATGCGCCGCTCGTCGTCCTCCATGTCCGGATTCCCCGGCGTGGCCAGCATGGCGAGCGCCGTGATCCCGCCCTCCTTCCCCACCCGCTTGCGCACGTCCTGGTCGTGCAGGTTCAGGACAAAGTCGGGGCGGAACTCGTCGTGGAACTTTTTGAACGCCCGCATCTCCGGCGTGCGCCAGGCGCGGGCGTCGCGGTTGATGTCGATCCCCTGCGCGTTGGTGCGGATGAAGCGCTCTGCCCCGTCCGGGTTCAGCATGGGGATGGCGGCGATCGTCAGCCCCTCCGCCAGGCGGCGCACCCGCTCGTCGTCCGGCTCGCGCGCGAAGTAGCAGAGGAGATCGGCGAGGCCCATCGTGTGGCTGGGCTCGTCGCCGTGCATCTGGCTGAAGAGGAGGACGCGCAGCGGGCCGCTTCCGAAACGCACCGCGTAGAGCGGCCGGTCCTCGGCGGAGCGCCCGATCTCCTCGCGCGAAAGGCAGCCCGCCTCGTCCACCAGCGTGCCGAGGATCTGCCACAGCTCGGCGTGGGTGAACTTGCGGGTGGTGAGTGCGGGAAGGGCGTACGCTTCGTGGAGAAGGTCCCGTTCTGCGTCGAACGTCATCCGGCTCGTCTGCTGGGGGTGCTCAAGGCTCGCCATGGAGCTTGGTCCAGCGCGAGGAAGGGCCGGGGGCTCTGGTCCCGGCGAGGATCGCGCGGCCACGCCGCTCCAGAAAGGCCAGGAGGCGCGCCAGCTCGTGCTCGCGCTCGCCGGCGTCCTCGGCCCAGGCGCTGCGCGGGTACGCGGCCCCGCACCGCGCGCACGCCACCGTGCACCCGCCGCGGCCCTCTCCGTGGAGCGTCCAGCTTCCGGTGCAGTCCGGGTGCGAATGGTCCAGCAGCAAGGGATCCTCCTTTGATTTGCCGTGCCGCTCGCAATCGCACCGCGCATGCCCCGTCCGTATCAGCGCGAAAGGCCGGCCTCTTCCTGGGACCGGGCCTCGTTGTTCCTCACACAGAGACACAGAGAGTTACAGCAAGCAAAAAAGAAGAGGTTCTCTGCGCATTGTAGTTCCCCTCCGTGTCCTCTGTGTGATGCCCTCAAAAGCGGAGGTTGAGCCCCACGCCGATCGTCAGGTAGTCGAGCTCGTCGATGGTGCGGTAGCGCACCATCGGGGTCAGCGACAGGTTCTGCCCGACCGGGTAGAAGCCGCCGAGGCCCGCCTCCAGCCCCGTCTCGTCGTCCTGAAAGAGCGCGCCGAGCTGGAAGTACGGGTTGTAGATCCCGCCGCCGGTCCCCAGCGTCACCCGCCCGCCCAGCTCGAAGCCGTCGGACGTGAGCTCGTCATCCAGCCCGTCCACATCGAACTCGAAGCTGCTCCACCCGCCGTACAGCCCGAAGAGCGGGGTGAGCTGGAACGCGCCCGTGATCCCGAACCCTACCCCCGGCTCCAGCACGTCCGCCGCATCGCCCACCGGAACGCCCAGGTCGAGGCGCCCCTCGACGGAGATCGGAATCGTGCTCTGCGCCTGCGCGGCATCCGCCCCCGCCAGCGCCGCCGCCGCGATCACCAGCCCCGCAAAGATTCCCTTCTTCATGTTCCCCTGTCCCTTGTTGGTAGAAGTGACCGTCCGCCGTGGAGGACGGAACCAAGCGCACGCTCCGCACCCCGCCGATCCGCAACCGCAATCCCCACAACGGCATCGCCCCAAATGACGAAGCCCGGCGCATGCGCGTCGGGATTCGAATTGGGCAAGAACCGGGCAGGGAGGAAAGCAGTGCCTCCCGGGCCTGGCGACTGAAGTCGCGGCAACAACAGCAGGAAGTCCGCCTTCGCGGACTCGCCCCGCCGATGTCAGCCCCGGGCCCGCTGTTCTCCCCCTCCCCCACGCTCCCCCGCGTGCGGGGGAGGGGGCCGGGGGGTGGGGGCCTACCGCACCACCCCGCTCAGCACCCGGTACAGGTACTCCGTCGCCCACCCGAGCGCCGCGACCGGCACGCGCTCGTTGTCGCCGTGCATGCGGATCTCGTCCTCCTCCGCGAGCGGCATGGGGAGGATGCCGTAGGTCGGGATCCCCGCGCCACGCAGCACCGCGCCGTCCGTGGCGCCCGTGGACATGAAGGGGAGCACCACCGCGTTGGGCGCCATCGCGCGCGCGGCGGATTCCATCGAGCGGTACAGGTCCGTGGCGACGGGCGAGGGGTCGGGCGCGGGGAGCGGGTCGCCGTCCACCGCGAATCGCACCGACGGCTCGCCGCCCACGCGGTTCATCTCCGCCACGATCTGGCGGATGTCGTCGCCGGGGACGATGCGTACGTTGAAGGTCGCCTTCCCCTCGGACGGGATCACGTTGGAGCGGAAGCCGCCGTTGAGCAGGGTGAGCGAGGCGCCCGCGCGCAGCACCGCGTTGTGCAGCGGCTCGCGCGACAGCGTGGCGGCGGCCTGGTCGATCTGCGCCTGTGTGGCGCCGGGGGCCGTCAGCGCCTGCATCGCGGCGCGCATCTCGGGATTCCGCTCCGTCGCGGCGAGGCGGCTGAAGTAGAGCCGCGACGTCTCGATGAGGCGCACGGGCGGCTTCCACTCGTGCACGCGGGTCACGGCGCGGGCCAGCGCCGCCAGCGCGTTGCCGGGAAGCGGAATGGAGCCGTGCCCGCCCGTGCCCGTGGCCGTGGCGACGACGTTGTAGGGGACCTTCTCCGTCGTCTGGATGTTCACGGTGCGGATGGTGCCCTCGCGCACGCGGATGCGCCCGCCCTCGTTGAGCGCGAACTCGGCGCCGCCCAGCAGCTCGCGGTGGTGCGCCACCACGCTGTCGATCCCAACATTCGGGCCGCCCTCCTCCGCCGCCGTCGCCAGGAAGATGACGTCGCGCGTCATCCGCCCCCGGTCGCGTGACAGCTCCTGCATGGCCACCAGCGCGGCGGCCAGCATCCCCTTGTCGTCGATTGCGCCGCGGCCGTACAGGTGCGCGCCGCGGATGGTGGGGACGAAGGCGTTCGTCTCCCACTTGGTGCTGTCCGCGCCCACCACGTCCATGTGCCCCATGACGATGACGGGCCTCTTTGTGGCGCGCGCCGCGCGGAGCCGGGCCACGAAGTTGGCGCGCCCCGGCGCCACGTTCAGCACGTGCGTCTCCACGCCGGGCACGGTGCGGAAGACGGAGTCGAAGTAGGCCGCCGTCAGCGCCTCGTTCCCCGGAGGGTTCTGGGTGTTGAGGCGGATCAGGTTCTGGAGGTGCGCCAGCGTGGCGCGCCCGGTCGCCGCGCGGTCGTAGCGGGCGGGCGCGGGCGCGGCGACGTCGTACTGCGCCGCCGCCGGTGCGGCGACGAGGGCGGCCAGCGCGGCCGCCACGAGGGTCTTCTTCAGCATCGATGTTCCGCGTTGGGGTGTGGCGGATGTGTACGCCGCGAGGCCCGCGATGGGTCCAGCGTCAGAGCGTGTCGCGTTGGATCAGCAGCGGGACGCCCTCCAGCGCGGAGGTGGTCAACGAGCCCGCGATTGCGTGGCGGTTCTCGCGCAGCACGGCCGGCGTCGTGCCGCTGGGGGGCGCGATGGTGTCGCGCCGGAACGCGGCGTCGAAGGTCAGCGGCACGAACCCCGGCGCGCTGAGCGTCAGGTCCACGTTGGGGAAGCCGAAGATCCCGTCCACCCGCACCTGCACCGTCTGCCCCCGCACGCGCACCGTGCCGCTCCCGGAGATCTCCTCCTCGTTCTGCGTGAGATCGAGGTCGAAGTCGTAGCGGGACGTATCCGCGAGCGTGGTCCCGGTCCAGCGGCCGGTGACGTCGTACTGGCCGGGGTCGAACTCCACGCCACCGCACGCGGCCAGGAGGACGATGAGGGCGAACCCCGCAAAGAAACGCATTCTGATGTCCGTCGGGTGAAGGAAGAACGTGTGCCCGCAAGTTTACCCGCGCGTCTCGTGCACAACAAGCGGTGACCCGCTCCCGGCAGCCTTCTTGCCAAAACCGGGCGCATGTTCAAGAAGCAAATCCATCAGACGACGCGCTCCGAGGGGCCGTGGGACGGCGGGCGGAGGATCGTGGTGGACTTCCGCACCACGGGCGATCCGGTGCCGGCGGTCCTCCTGGTGCCCCGCGACCGCACGCCCGCCCCGGCCGCGCTGCTCCTGCACGGCTACACCTCTCGCAAGGAGCACATGAGCGAGGGCGTGGGCGCCGCGCTCCTCAAACGGGGGATCGCCTCGCTCTCCATCGACCTCCCGCTGCACGGCACGCGCAACGACCCGGTGCAGGCGCAGGCGAGCCGCAACCCGCTGGCGCTGATGAAGATCTGGCGGCAGGCGGTGTCCGAGTGCTCGCTCTCGCTCCGCTACCTGGCCGCCCGCCCGGAGGTGGACGGGAGTCGGCTGGCGGTCGCGGGATACTCGCTGGGCTCCTTCCTCGCCGTGCTGCTGGCGGCGCAGGAGCCCTCGGTCCGAGCCCTCGTCCTCGCCGCCGGCGGCGACCTCCCGTCCGGCACGCCGTTCGCCGCCGTCGCGCGCACCGTCGCCGACCCGCTGCGCGCCATCCGCAAGCTGGACGGCCGCCCGCTGCTGATGGTGCACGGCCGCGGCGACCGCACCATCCGCCCGGACCAGGCGGAGCGCCTCTTCGCCGCCGCGCAGGAGCCCAAGGAGCTGCGCTGGTGGAACGCCGGCCACATCCTCCCCCCCGACGCCATCGGCTACGCCGCCACCTGGCTCGCCGAGCGCCTGGGGGAAGGCGAGGAGCGCTCCCTGGCCTCGGGCGAGTGAACTCGCTGCAACAACAGCACAAAGTCCGCCTCCGCGGACTCGGGGGCCAGATCCGTTCTTCGCCGCGGTTTCCGGTGCCGCGTAGGGGCGTGATTCATCACGCCCGCCCTTGCCCCCACCCCAGCCCCCGCCCCGCGCCCCGAAACCGGTAGGGGTGGACCTGCGTGTCCGCCCGCCCTCGCCCCCACCTGATCCCGTAGGGGCAGCCCCACGTGGCTGCCCGTGTCCCGTCAGTGCGCCGAGCCCCGCACCAGGAGGCGAGTGAACTCGCTGCAACAACAGCACAAAGTCCGCCTCCGCGGACTCGGGGGCCAATGTCGCGTTTCTCGAGCCGGCTTTAGCCGCCTTCCCGTATTTTCAGCCGGGGGATTCATCCCCCCGGTGACGCCGTCCCAGCACCACCCCTTGCGTCCAGCCCCCGCAAGAAGCTTCTTCACATATCCAATCTCAGCCACAAACCGCGCACGCCCAACCCGACCCGAGGCACGGATGAGCTCACGACGGATTCGCATCGCCCTGCTGGGACTCCTCGCCGCCGCGGGCGCGTGCGGCGAAGGGCTGCCGACCGAAACCGGCAACGCGCCGCGCCCTGGCCCCGCGCGCCGCGCAGTGGAGCCGTACAGCGGCACGATTCGCATCGGCGTCGTGCCGTCGGCGGCGTCGGTGAAGGTGGGCGCGACCGGGACGTTCGAGGTGCGTGAGAAGGGGACCAACGCGCTCCTCCTCACCGGCACGGCGGGCGAGCAGGTGACCGTCACGTGGGACACCGTGCCCGTCTCCGTCACCAGCCGGCGGCTGCAGGTGACGTGCACAGGCAGCACCACGGACCGCGACCAGCGGCTGGCGAACGGCACCGCGGCCGGCTTCCCCACCGCCGCCGAGTACGTCTCCGCCTCCGCGTGCTGGCGCGTGTACGTGGGCGAGCGGCCTCTCCCCATCGACACCGCGGCGGAGCGCATCTACAAGGACCGCGTGATCGCCGCGGGACAGGCTACCTCGGCCGCCTTCTGGCGCACGACGACGCTCCCGCAGAACCTGACGCGCTACATCACCACGCGCACCACGGGCGCGCAGGTGCTCTCGGCGGGGGCGCCGCGGGTGGTGCCGGCGAGCGGGCAGGCACTCATCAACGGCGCCAAGTACCGCGGCATCGCGGAGGTGCAGCAGAACGCCTCCGGGCTCCTCGCCGGGATCAACGAGCTGCCGATGGAGGAGTACCTCTACGGCGTCCTCCCCCGCGAGCTGTCGCCGGTCACCTATCCCGAGATCGAGGCGCAGAAGGCGCAGGCCGTCGCCGCGCGCACGTATGCGCACGCAAACCTGGGCAAGCACTGGAACAACGGCTACGACCTGGGCGCCACCGTCGCGGACCAGGTCTACGGCGGCTTCGCGGCCGAGCACGCCACCTCCAACAGCGCCGTCACGGCGACCGCGGGGATCGTAGCGACCTACAACGGCGCGATGATCGACGCGCTCTTCTACGCCACCAGCGGCGGCCACACCTCCAACAGCGAGGACGTTTTCAGCGCCGCCCTCCCCTACCTGCGCGGCACGTGGGACGCGCCGGCCGAGAAGGAGCTGTCGTCCACCGCCGCGCTGCTCACGGACCTGCGCACTCCCACCTGGACGGGCGCGTACGGTGGCTTCCACAGCTACCACCGCTGGAACCACCGCTGGACGATGTCGCAGATCAGCTGCGTGATTGGCGACTTCGCCAACAAGCCGGTCGGCAAGGTGAACGCGATCAACATCCTGGGCCGCTCCCCCACGGGGCGCGTCACGCAGATCGAGTACGTGACCGACGCGGGGACCTTTGTCGACAACAAGGGCGCCATCCGCTCGTCGCTCCAGTACGTCAACGCCGGCGTGCCGACGCTTCTACCCAGCAACCTGTTCGTGGTGGAGCGGCTGACCGATGCGTCCGGCCAGCTCACGGGCTACGCCGTGTACGGCGGCGGCAACGGCCACGGCGCCGGCCTTCCCCAGACGGGCGCCGTGGGCATGGCGCGCGCCGGCCGCACCTACACCGAGATCCTCAAGAAGTACTACACCGGCATCGTGCTGGAGAAGAAGACGGGGACGCGCCGCGACGGCGTCTCGTCCACACCGGGCGGCGGCACGGCGGACCCGTACGACTGCACCAGCGCGTAGGCTGGCACCGCCTGTGCAATCACAGGCGGCCCAACGATAGGCGGGCGCCGCGGGTCCCAACGAGGGCGAAAGGACGGATGGTGGATCAGCAGCAGCACCCGGAAGAGCGCGAGGAGCAGCCGGAGGAGCGTGTACCGCGCCACGCGGGAGAAAAGCCCATCGCGCTGGTGGACGGCTCCAACGTGGCCCATTCCGGCGAGGGCGAGCGGGCCCGGCTGCAGAACATCGACATCGTGGTCGAAAAGCTGATCGAAGAAGGATACCGGCCGATCGTGGTGGTGGACGCGGCGCTCCGCCACCAGATCGACAACCGGCCGCTGTACGAGCAGCAGGTAGGGGATGGGAAGATCCGCCAGGCCCCCGCCGGCACGGACGCGGACTACTTCCTCCTGGCTTTCGCGCGCGAGCTGGACGCCTCCATCGTGAGCAACGACCGCTTTCGCGACCGGCAGGAGGTCTTTCCCGAGGCGCACGAGCGGATGATCCGCTACATGATCGTGGCGGACGAGGTGGTGTTCGAGCGGCGCAACAAGCGGCGGTAGTGCGTTACAGGACCGACAGAAGGGCCTCACACCGAGACACGGAGGAAACGGAAAGGACACAGACAACCTCTGTTGTCCTTTCAGTTCCCTCTGCGGCTCCGTGTGAGGCTCTTTTTTTCTTGTAACTGGCGTCAGGCCCCGAACTGCGCGAAGCCGACGAGGTTCCCCGCGGGCTCGCGCACAAAGATCTCGTCGGCGCCGTAGGGTGTCTTCCGCCGCGGAACCACCCGCTCCACCCCCTCCAGCGCCCGCTCCACGCCATCCAGGTCGTCCACCTCGATGAACAGGAGCGATCCCTCCATCTGCAGCCGCTCAGCCAGCTCGGGAGCGTCGGCGTGCACGCTGTCGCGCGTCTGGTACATCACCTCCACGCCGTCCTTTTGCAGGATGAGGAAGCCGAGATGGTCCTCGTGGGGCACCTCGGCGGTCCGCGCGAAGCCCAGGCGGTCGACCCAGAAAGGGATCGCGGGCTCGATCCGCTCGACGTAGAGGATAGGGGTCAGATTCTTCATGGTTGGCATAGGCGTCGTTTCGGCTTCAGGTGAGTGGGGTGGTCGCATCACACTACGGCGCCCCGGCCGCCGACGCTTGTACGGATGCGACACGCTCGGCGCGCCACACGTGCGGCGCCACCCCCGCGAGCCGCACAAACTCGTGGTTGAAGTGCGCCTGATCGTAGTAGCCCGCCCGCAGTGCCACGCGGCCCAGGGGGAGCTCCGCGCGCGCCATAAGCGAGATCGCCGCTTTCAGCCGCGCCACGCGGGCCGCCTGCTTGGGGGTGAGGCCCACGTGGTCGTGGAAGATGCGCTGCAGCCGCCGCTCGCCTACGCCGAGCTGCGCGGCCAGCTCGCGCACCGGGAGTGCCCCAGCCGTCGAGCACAGGCGGGCCCACGCCGCGGCGGCGATCGGCTCCGGCGCGTCCCGGAACCGTGCCCCGAGCACCTCGGCCAGCACCGGCACGGCGTCGAGCGCGGACCCCGCGTCCAGCACCGGCGCGCAGAGGGAGCCCAGCCCCAGCTCCTCCAGACCCGCCGCCCGGTCCGTCAGCTCGCCCGCGGGGAGTCCCAGCGCGGCGCCGCCGGGGCGGAAGCGGACCCCCACGATCTCCACGCGTCCGGCTACCTGCACGGGGACTGCGCGCGTCATGGCGCCCACCGCGTAGCCGCGCGGGCCGCTGCGTGGCCGCGGCGGCTCGCCGAGGTCGAAGATCAGGTCGGTGCACCCGTCCGGCAGCACCCGGTTGAGCACGGGGGCAGGCAGCGCCCCGTCCGAGCGCAGCGTCCATAGGCACTCCACGCGCGCGGCGAGGGCGGACGGCGGATCGTGTTCGCGGTACAGGGGCGCGGTCATGGGGAGACGATAAGGCGTTTCCTGGCGGTGGACAACGGGCACGGCGTGCGGCGGGGTGCTTGTGGCCGGGGAGCGGCTTCGGTTACAATGGTGGGCCCGCACCGCCCCCGCGGGCGCCTTCCCCGTACCGCCACGCAAGAGCCTTCAGTTGAGAGATGTAGCGCTGTACCACGGCGACGGCCATGGCTGGATCGAGGTCGTAACCGGAGTGATGTTCAGCGGCAAGAGCGAGGAGCTGATCCGCCGCGTCCGCCGCGCGCTGATCGCCCGGCGCAGCGTGCAGCTCTTCAAGAGCGCCCTGGACGACCGCTACCAGGGAGTCACGCGCGTCAGCACGCACAACGGCGCCGGCGTCGATGCGGTCCCCGTGCGCGACAGCCGCCAGGTGCTGGAGCAGGCGCACCCGGAGACGCGCGTCTTCGCTGTGGACGAGGTGCAGTTCCTGGACGACGGGATCGTGGACGTGATCCAGCTCCTGGCCGACCGCGGCGCCCGCATCATCGTGGCCGGCACCGACCTGGACTTCCGCGGCGAGCCCTTTGGCCCCATGGCGCGCCTGATCGCCGTGGCCGAGACGGTGGACAAGCTGCACGCCATCTGCGTGCGTTGCGGCAACGCCGCCACGCGCAACCAGCGGCTGGTGAACGGCGAGCCCGCTCCGTACGAGGCACCGGTCATCCAGGTGGGCGGCCAGGAGGCGTACGAGGCGCGCTGCCGCCGCTGCCACGAGGTCCCCTCCGCCACGCGCGACCAGACGTCGCTGCTCGATCTGCTCGGCTCCGGGTCTCACGAGGCGGTGGTGCTCACGCACGAGAGCCTGCGCAGCCCTGCGTAGCCTCACACCGGAGACGCAGAGGGAAACTGAGAGCCACAGAGAAGACCTTCTCTGTGGCTCTGTGTCTCTGTGTGAGCCTGCCGTTCAGTCGTCCTCGTACAACCGCCGCTCCTCATCGCGCATGATGCGTGTGAGCGCGTCCTCGAACGACACCCGCTCGCTCATGGCCGTGGCCTGCGCCTGGATCCAGAGCTGGCGCATCACCACCCCCAGCAGCGGCACGCCGAGCCCCTCACGCGTGCGCCGCATCTCCGCCACGCGCCGGGCCAGGGGGAGGATCTCCTCCGGGATGTCGTCCTCCGCGGGAACGTAGGCGGCGCCCGCCGTCTCCGGAGTGCGCCCGTCCCCCTCCGGCACTTTGGGCCGCCCGCGCGCACCCCAGCGGCGTGGGTCGCGCGCCACGCGCAGCGCCAGGCTCCCGTCCGCAAAGGGCTGCCACCACTCCACCAGCCCGCCGAGCAGTTCCTCCAGCAGCTTCTCCACCGACACCCGCACCGGCCCCTTGCGCCCGGGCCGGCGCCCGCGCTCCACCACCAGCAGGAGGTCGGCGCCGGGCTCCTCGTGCGCGAAAGTCTGGATCCAGCGCAGCGCCCGCACGCGCGCCGTCTCCGGCCCCTCGTTCTGGAGGTCCAGGCGGCGGGTGGGCGGGTAATGGCGCGCCTCGTACTCGCGGGCAAGCTCGTTCAGTCGCGTCAACGCGGGCTCCTCGCCTGGGGGTACGATGGCCCGCTGTTGCACGGAAAGGGCCGCGCCGGGAACGCGGATTGCACGGCAACGCGCTGAGACACAAGGACGCGGCCCGAGGCGGGCGCGCACACCGCAAGGGAGGGGGAACGATGGCACGCTACGACCGGGGATACGACTACGGCCTGCGCGGCTTCCAGGAAACGACGGGCCCGCAGCGGCGCAGGGTGACGGCGCACTTCGTGGATCACATGCGCGGCTCGGGCGAGGACCCGCGCGACCTGCGCCCGCAGCAGGACATCCGCCGCGGGGTGCACGCGTACGGCAACGACTACGACCGGCCCGGCATGCGCGCCGGCTGGCAGCCGCACGTGAACCGGGTGACCGCCCGCTACAACCTGGATTACGTCCGCGAGCAGCATCCGGGCGAGTACCCCATCAACCCGCACCCGTACGGCGGGGACATGGAGTGGCGCGTGGGCGACTTCAACCAGTACCAGCGCCCGTACCAGACCAAGGGCGGCTCCAGCACCTTCCGCGGCGGCGGACGCCCCGTGGGCTGGGAGCGCGACCGGGCCCGCTACGACTACCTTTACCCGGAAAACCGCGGACGCGGCTACGAAGGCCGCTGGTTCTGACCGCCCCCGCACGAACGACGGCCCGCCCGGAGCTCCGGGCGGGCCGTTTCGCATCCCATCAGGCTCGCACGGACGGTATGGCCGGCGCGTTCCCCGACTCCACCGCCGCCACGAAATACTCCTTCAGCACGACGGGGAAGAGCGCCTCCGCCCTCGACTCCGCCACCACCGAGAACCCCTCCAGCTCCTCGATCGTGACCAGGTAGTACGGCTCATCCTCGGCCGACTCCTGCACCGCCCGTCCATGCACCGTCCACATTCCTCCACGCGGACAAACGTGATCCGCCCCGGAGTTTCCAAGACAGGCCGACGTCCGTTCGCCTGATGGCATGCCGATCACGGTAAGCGGGCCGTGCAGAGACCCTGTCTAGGCAAGTTTACGCCGCCGGCTCGTACCGCTCAATCTCCTGCAGTTCCTCGACCCCCGCCGCATGCATCGCGTGCCAGAGATCGTATCCCTGCTGCAGGTTCAGCCAGAACCCGGCAGAGCTCCCGAACAGCCTCTCTAGACGGAGCGCGGTATCGGGGGTGATGGACCGGCGCCCGTTGATCACTGCATCCAGCCGCTGTCGGTTCATCCTGAGAAGCTCAGCGGTGCGGGTGATGGTCAGCCCGTGCGGACGGATGAACTCCTCCAGAAGGATGACCCCGGGGTGCTCCGGCTCCGCATGGGTAGGTACTCGTACGTTCATGGTCCCTCCAGTGACTGTGTATCCGCTGCCTCATCCGAACGCATTTAGTGGTAGTCGACCACTTGGACATCGGCCGGACCCATCGGCGTCCACGTGAAGCAGATCCGATACTGGCCGTTGATCCGGATACTATGCTGCCCCTCGCGATCACCCCGGAGCGCCTCCATCGCGTTCCCGGGTGGAAAGCGCAAGTCCTCGAGCCGCACCGCCGCGTCAACCATTCTCATTTTCCGGCGGGCGAGTTTCTGAAGCTCCGCAGAGATCGTCTTGCTCGCGGCGCGGCTCGCCAATCCGTTGAACACGTCCTCAGTGCCCTGGTTCCTGAAGCTTACGATCATCCGCGGCAGCTCCGTTGGAGTGACCCGGAATTGTATTGTGGAACGTTCCGCATGTCAATGTTTACTTCCGGCGCGTCGCCGATTTGTACCGCCGCGGCGACAAACACGGGGGCTCCTCCCCGTCACCCGACGGAGAGGAGCCCCGGAACACCCTTACGACCTGAGCGCCGCTACGCCGCCCGTCCACGCGGTGGCCTACTGCGGTCGCGCGCGCCGCGTCCGCCACGCTGGTCCACGCGCGGCTTGCGGCGGCGCCCTCCACGCTGGCGCCGCCATCCGTCCAGCGACACCACGCCGGGGCCTTCCTCCTCCCCGACCGCGAGGGGGTCGCTGTTGCGCAGGGCGGAGCGGCTCCGCTCGCGATCCAGCTCTTCGGCCACGCGCTCGGCGGGAACGTCCCACAGGACCGAGAGCGCGCCGACGAGGGTGGCCAGCGTCTGCTCCAGCGTCGCGCCCACCGTCCCGGCGACGGAGCCGAACGCGGGTAGGGGACAGCCCGGCCCCTGGGCCACGGACAAACGCTCGCGTCCCCGTTCCAGCCGCACGCCCACCGCGCTGACGATGCGCCGCGCGGCGTAGCGCCGGCGATGCAGGCGCCGGCCGCTGCACAGGTGGCGCAGCCGCTCGCGCCAGTCCTCGCCTGAGCCGGCGCTGTCGCCCAGGAGCCAGACGGCGGCGTAGAGCTCGGCGAAGACGCGCAGGTCCAGCTCGCGGACAGTGGCCGGCGGCAGAGTATGCAGGTAGTCGAGAAACGCCGCGATGCGGCGGGGACGGGCGAGGAGAAAGAGGACGACTTCCTGGCAGCCGCGCCGGTGGTTGCAGCGTGCGCAGGCGGGGACGATGATGCGGGTGTCTCGTCTGCGCCCGCCCTTGGAACGGGGGATGACGTGATCGCGGGTGAGGGGGCGGTCCGGTGCCGCGGGGGCCCGGCAGTACACACAACGTCCGGTCTGGATGCGGTGCTCGAGCTCCCTTTGCAGGGCACCGCTTCGGTCGTTTCGCCGCACGAACTCTCCCGGTAATGGGGGTCGGCGGTGCGCGCCCGGGCTGGCGCGTCCTCCGCCTTGCGCGGCCCCGTGGCGGCCTTCCGGGCCGTCGCGGGGTGTTGTGTCACTCTGTGCCTCGATTAGCTAGAACGATGCCACCCCCCGAATGGTTCCGTCACACGTTTGTACCGCTGAAAGTCTGGATTGAATTCGGGCAGGCGCACCGGGGTGAGGAGACGATGGGGAGTGCATCCAGCAGCCGTCCACCGCAATATGCAGCGGTCCGCGCGCCGTGACCAGTATCTTGAAAAAGCCCTCACTCGGAGACGCGGAGGGTGCGGAGAGAAGGGAAAACGAAAGCCGCGGAGAACCCCTCCTGCTGTTCTTCCTCTGTGGCTCTGTGTCTCTGTGTGAGCCATGCAGTTGCAGTTCTCCGCGCCACCGCGTCTCCGCGTGAGACCGGCAGTAAAAACGCCCCTCGGCCGAAAAGCCGGGGGGCGCATCGATGCTCGTGGCGGGTCCGCTACTCCCCGGACTTCCCTTTCACCGCGCGCTTGGCGGGCGCGGCTCGCTTCGGCGCCGGGTACGACTGCTCCGACGAGTACTCGCTCTTCACGTGCCGCAGCAGCCACTGCTCCACCCCGGTGGCCGTCTCCGGCGCGTCGGAATGCTTGCGGATCAGCGCGAACATGGCGCGGATGTCGCCCGTCGCCCGCTCCAGCCCCTTGGGAAGGATCAGCTTGAGCGGCGTGGGCGAGGGCGTCTGCACCAGCGACTCACCGACGCGGTCGCCGCGACCCTGCCGCTCGATGAGCAGGTTGCCCAGCTTCTCCCGCGTACGCGGGTGGGGCACCTCGATCGTACCCGACACGAACTTGCGCACCTGCTCACGCCCGCGCCCGATCAGCCGGCCGGCCTCCCGCAGCCCCATCTCCTGCACCAGCTCCGCCAGGAACGCGCGCAGCACCGGCACCGGGATCTCCGTCCACGACGAATAGCGGCGAGGAGATTCTCCCCCGCCGGCCAAGGCCTCTCGGCCACTCTGTCCACTACGCTCAGAAGGACACTGGGGATTTTACGCCGCCCGCGAATTGCGCGCAAGAGAGGTCAGCGCGCGAAATAAGCGGACATCGCAAACTGGTGTCGCGGTTGGCGCAAAGGGGCGTATCCAGCGTCGTTTTCACCTCAATGGGGCCACCGCGTGCGTGGTGTCGAAGTGGATCACCGCGTCGAACTGCCGCGACAGCGACGCCTGGAAGTAGTGGCTCGCCCGCTCCGTCTCCGACAGGTAGAGCACCCCCACCGCGCGCTCCAGGCGCGGCTTTTCGAGCACGGATTGCAGCGCCTGGTTGCCGCGGAAGACCAGGAGGAAGTTGCCGATCCCCGTGTCGTGGAAGAGCGCGCCGTAACTTCCCGCGAGCGAGGGGCGGAGCGGCCTGCGCTCGGCCCGCCCGCCCCACTCGCGCGCGGCCAGCACCGTGCCGGTGTACGTGGTGAAGCCCACCAGCACCGCGCGGCCGTCGGCGCGCTGCCGCATGAGCTGCCCCACGTTCCACTCCCCCTGCTCCCCCGGCTCGGTCACGCGCGCGTCGCCCATGTGCGTGTTGTGCGCCCACCCGACCACTTTCGGCGTGCGCCCGCCCGCCTGCAGGTGCGCCGTGAGCGCGTCGAGGATCTCGGCCATGTGCCGGTCCCGCAGGTTCCAGGGCGAGATCCCGCCCACGAACGACATGCGGTAGTACTCCTCCGCGTTCTGCACGACGCGCGCGTTCTGGAGAACGGAGAAGCGCGCCTCCGCCTGCGCGGGGTCGCTGGGCCTCGGCATCGCGGCGAAGCGCCGCTGGAGATCGGCGAGGACCGCCGTGGCCTCGTCGCGGCACGACCGGGACTCGCGTGAGGCGGCGGCCTCGCCGTACGCCTCCGGCCGGTCGCGGTACGGCTCGAAGCAGCGCAGGCGCTGGCGCGTGCTGCGCGCGGCCTCGGGATCGATCGTCTCCAGCGTGCGCACGATCGCGTCGACGGACTCGGTCAGGCTGTACAGGTCCATCCCGTAGAACCCCACCTGGGCCTCGGCCGGCTTGCCGGCGTTGTAGCTGCGCAGCCACTCGATCAGGTCCCGAGTGGGCGCGTTGGGCCACATCCACTCGGGAAAGCGCGTGAAGCCGGAGAGCGCCTCCACCGCCGAGCGGTCGTTCCCCATCCCGCGCACGTAGCGGTTGACGCGCTCGGCATCCGGCCAGTCGCCTTCGATGGCCATGGCGGTGAAGCCCTGCTCCTCCACCAGGCGGCGGGTGATGCGGGCGCGCTCCCGATAGAACTCGTCCGTGCCGTGCGTCGCCTCGCCCAGCAGGACGAACGTCGCGTCGCGGGTGATCGCCAGCAACGGATCGTAGTCGCGCGGGCCGCCGCTCAGCCGGTGCGCCGCGGTCCGGATGGCCGCCACCTCACTGCCCGCCGCGGTGTCGGCCGGTGCGCCGCTCTCCCGCAGCGGCGTCGGCTGCGGCGCGGAAGAGCACGATGCAAGCAGGGCGAGTACGAAGACGGGAAAGACGATTCTCATCGCGATTCGCGGGTTCGGGGTTCGCTCCGCGTGGGGCGCAGGGCGCATTCCCCGCCGGAAACAGGCGCCGCGACCCGCACGGGTTGACACAAACCCGTGCAGCGCATACATTTGTCCTCGTTGAGCATGGCTGGGGAGATCTGCGTTTGAGCCGACTCCTTTGAAGCAGTGGGGCTGGTCATCGTGGGGAAGGGGGAGTCCTGAGGGACATCGCCGGAGCCGCGGGACGGTCACCAAACGGATCTCATATCCGGCTTCAAACCGCCTCCCTGGCATGCTTGGCGCCACCCGTGTCGCGGGGTGGAGCAGCCTGGTAGCTCGTCGGGCTCATAACCCGAAGGTCGCGGGTTCGAATCCCGCCCCCGCTATGGAAACGCCCGCTCTCTGCATCGCAGAGGGCGGGTGTTTTCGTTGCATCTTGAACAGCTTGTTTCACACAGAGCCACAGAGGGGACCAGCAAGAAGAACGGAAAGAGTTTTCTCTGCGCCTTGCAGTTCCCCTCCGTGCCCTCTGTGTGATGCCTTTTAGCTGGGGGGAGCGTGTGCAAGCATCCCTCCGCCGTCCGTCGTTCAGGATAGGCGGACGGATGCCGCCTGTTCCGAGCTCAACCCCCACCCCCAGGATGCCATGCGCCCATCTCTCGTTCTTGCACTGGCCGCGCTGCTCGCCACGGGTACCACGGCGGCGGCACAGGTTCCCAGAGCCGCGGCCCCGGAGCGCACTCTCCAGCCGTTCCGCTCCATGGCGGAGCTGCGCGGCTTCGTCGCGGATCTCGCCCCGGCCCGATCCACGCCGCCACCCGTTGCTTCGAACCCTTTGTGTTCCACGCCGGCGGCCTCCGCAGCCGAGCGCGGGACGGTCGCCGGGCGGGTGACCGGGCCGGACGGCAAGCCGCTCAGCGGCGTGAACGTGCGCGTCTTATGCGCCGCGGCCGTGACGAATGCCGAGGGACGCTACACTCTCTCGGCTGCCGCGGGCACCCTTGCCGTCACGGCGTCCGTCATCGGAAGGACAACCCGGCAGGTTTCCGTCACCGTCAAAGCGGGTGAGGCGGTGACGCTGGACTTCGTGATGGCTCCGGCGGCCCTGGCGCTGGAAGGCGTAGTGGTGACCGCCACCGCTACTACGGACGCGGTCACGAACAACCAGCACCAGGGGGTGGACGAAGGCGGCATCGTGAAGACGCACGGCGATCACCTGGTGATCCTGCGCAGGGGGCGCCTCTTCACCGTTCGCGTCGGCGGCCCGAAGCTCACCCCCGTCTCGTCGGTGGATGCCTTCGGCCCCGGAATCGACCCGAGGTCCGGCTGGTACGACGAGATGCTGGTGTCGGGCGACCAGGTGGTGGTGCTCGGCTACAGTTACCGCGGAGGAGGGACTGAGATCGGTCTCTTCGGCATCGATGCCGCCGGGCGGCTCCGCCACCGCTCCACGTATCACCTGCGCTCCAACGACTACTACTCGTCGCGGAACTACGCCAGCCGGCTGGTCGGCGATGATCTCATCTTCTACACTCCGCTCGATCTGCCGCTGGACGGGAGGGACCCCGCCGGATGGCTGCCGGCGTTGCGGCGCTGGCACCCCGGAGCACGGGAGGGAGAGTTCACCCCCATCGCCACCTCCACGCGCGTGTACCGCCCGGCGCGGCCGCTGGGGGATGGCGGCCACCCGGCGCTGCATACGGTCACCACGTGCAAGCTCCGCAGCACCCCCATGTCGTGCGAGGCGACCGCCGTAATCGGTCCGCGGGGGAGCGTGTTCTACGTGTCGCCGAGCGCGGTGTACGTGTGGACCACCGCCTCGCCGTGGGATGGAGCCGAGCGGGCCGGCGAGTCCGTGCTATACCGGATGCCCCTGGACGGGTCCCACCCTTCCGCGCTTGGGGTTTCCGGAAGCCCGGTGGACCAGTTCTCCTTCCTGGAGAGCGACGACCGGCACCTGAACGTGCTGGTCCGCTCCGGCGGCCGCGGCGCGCGGATGTGGTCCGCGGAACGGGGCGCGGGGGCGCTGTCGCTGCTGCGCGTTCCAGTCGCCGACTTCGGGGACGGGCGCCAGGACGCCGGGCCGCTGCGCTACCGGCCGCTTCCCCGCGCGGGATCGGGCGCGGTGCAGAACCGGTTCGTCGGGCGCTACCTGCTCTACGGGGCCGGGAACGGGTGGGACCGTCCCCGGGCGGCGCCGAACGCGGTGGTCTTCGCGGTACCCTGGGCACGCAACGGAACCCCCGTACGGCCCCTTGCTCTGGGTCACGCGGTGGATCGGATCGAGGCGATGGGCGGCGACGCGCTGGTGGTGGGTGCGGATGCGCACGACCTGCACTTTACCGGCGTACGCCTGGCCGCTCGCCCGGAGCTGGGTGCCCTGTACACGCGGCGCGGCGCCTCGCAGGGCGAGACGCGGAGTCACGGCTTCTTCTATCGTGCGGACGGCCCCGCGAGCGGTGTGCTGGGGCTGCCGGTGCGCCGCACGGGGAAGGCGGGGTACGAGCAGCTGGAAGAAGGCTCCGCCTCCATCGTCTTCCTGGCGAACCAGGGCGCGGCGCTCGATGAGCTCGGCGAGCTTGCGGCGCAGCCGGAGCGCGCCGTGGAGGATGGCTGCGTTGCGTCGTGCGTGGACTGGTACGGCAACGCGCGGCCCCTCTTTTTGCGAGGCCGCATCTTCGCCCTCATGGGCTACGAGCTGGTGGAGGGCGTGATGGACGGAAACCGCATTCGCGAAGTGCGCCGGACCGACTTCACCCCCCGTCGCGCTACCGCCTCCCGCTGATCGCAGAGCACAGAGGCACGGAGGCGATCGTCTCCGTGCCTCTGGGTCAGCTCGCGGTCGCAGAGTGCCCCGCGGCGGAATTGTTGGATGCCCTGTCCGCGGCCCACCAGCTCCTCCTGCACAATAAGTGCACGTTTTCGTGTTAAGATGTGACTTACGAGCAGTTCTGCGCGCTGATAGGGAGCGTCCGTGTGGCGCTGCCCGTTGGCTAGAATAACTGGTCACTCACTGAGGAGGACAGCATGGGCGAGTCGGCGACCGCTCGGGTGAGCATCGAGTCCGGTCTAACCAAAGAGGTGGGCAACAACCGACATGGCAGCAAGTGTCCCTTGCAGTGCTTCAACGAAGAGACGGTTGCAATTCTTGGGGATAGTGAGCAGGGCGTGGAGTGGCGCGGTTCGACTCAGCCGGAGCGCTCTTCAAAGATCTCGGGATTCACCAGATCGTTTAGACCGCCCGGTTGACCGCGGCGGGTTCTGTCCACGTGCAGTACTCTGAATCATGCGCAACCCTGACGATAGGTTTGATCATACCGGAAGGCTCCGCCCGCAGGTGGTAGAGCGAATTGGACGCGAAGCAGTCGCCGCCGCCGGGCGCGAACACAAGAGGGCAGGACGGGACATCTACTACACGGACGCGGCTTTTCCCGGCTACGTGATCCGCGAAGCCCCGGACGGCTGCCACGAATCGCTGGAGAAAGATGCGGCCGGCGAGCTTTGCGTCGTTCGTAGCCTGGAAACGGGATGAAAAACGGCGAGAACCGCTCACGCAGTTCTCGCCGTTTCCTCTGTGTCTCTGTGTGAGGCCGCGTTCCCGCGTATTCCTTCACAGAACTTCTGGACAGGTTCGACCGAAGTCCGTGGACCCCGGCGGCCGATCCTCGAATCCTACTCCACCCGCATCGCCACCATCGGCTCCACCCCGAGCGCACGCCGCGTAGGGACGACGCAGGCGAGCAGGCAAACCCCCAGCATGAACGCCGCGTAGGCCGCGAGCAGCGCGACGTGACCTACCGAGAGGGCGCTCGGCGCGCTCGCGAACGCGGCGCTGCGAGTCAGGATCACTGCGCCGGCGGCGATGAGGGAGGCACCCGCCGCGACGCCGAGGCCGACCTGCGTCAGCGGCCGCCGGAACATCGCGGTGAGGATGCGGCGCCGGTTCGCGCCGAGCGCGACGCGCACGCCGATCTCGCGCGTGCGCCGGGCGACGGTGAACGACAGCACCGCGTAGATGCCGGCCAGCGAGAGCAAAAGGGCCACGGCGGTCATCACGAGCGTCGCCCGCAGAAACATCCCGACCACCCACAGGATCGGGCTCGTGACCTGGTCCACGCGCTGGAGCTCGGAGAGCCGCAGCGTGGGATCCAGCGTGCCGGCGATCGCGCGCAGGCGCGGCACGAGCGCCATCGGGTCGCCCTGCGCGTGGATCATCATCACCGGCGGGAAGCCGCTCCCCGGAGTGGCCGGCAGGTAGAGCCCGCTTCCACGTCCGGACTCCGTCGCGCCGACCATGCCGAGCTCCTTCACGACCCCCACGATCTCGTGCCAGGGAAGCGAGTCGGCGCCCGGGCCATCGGGCCGCGTACCGCCGACGCCGATGCGCACCCGCCGGCCGATCGGGTTGCGCCCCAGAAGCACCTGGTCCACGAAGCCCTGATCGACGATCGCCACCCCCGCTCCGGGGGCGAGGTCGGCGCCCTGGAATCCCCGGCCGGCGAGGATCGGCGCCCCCAGCACGTCGAAGTACGACAGATCCACGCGCGCGATCTTCGTGGAGAGCAGCGGCCGCTGACCGGCCGGTTCGCCCGCCGGGGCGGACGGCGCGGCGACGGACGCAGAATCGTCGAGGGCGATGCGGAGGTCGGCGTAGTTGGTGAGCGGCAGCTGGTCCGCGAAGGTGACCCCCGCGACCCCCGGCTCGGCCGCGACGCGCTCGCGGAGCGTCTCGAGCACCGTGACGAACCGCGTGCGGTGGGCCGCCACGGTCGCGCTGTCCGCGCCCGGCGGGGTCTCCATCGCGAGGCTCACCGCCAGGTACTCGTCGGCCGGGAACCCGACGTCGTACGACTGCAACCGCTGCAGTTCCCGAAGCTCCATCAGGACGATCCCCGGAAAGGCGACGGTGACCGCGACCTGCGCCACGATCACCGCGGTCCACACGCCGCCGAACCGCGGGCCGCCGCCGCCGGCCGTACCGGCCCGCAGGCGCGAGCCGAGCCCGCGCGTGATCTTGAGCCCCGGCAGGGCGCCGGCGATCGCGGCGCCGAGCAGCGTCAGCGCGCAGGCGTAGAGCGCGGTGGAGGGCGAGAGACGCGGATCGTACCAGAACGGGACCTGCCCCATGTCCGCCTCCAGGAACGGCAGCCCCCACTGGCGCAGCGCGAGGTGGGCGGCCGCGAGCCCGGCGGCGGCGCCCACCCCGCCGAGCACGAGCGCCTCGGCGAACAGCTGCACGACGATCCGGCGGCGGCTCGCGCCGAGGGCGCTCCGCACGATGATCTCGCTCTCGCGCGTCGCCGCCCGCGCGAACAGCAGCAGCGCCACGTTGCCGCAGACGAGCACGAGGAGCATCAGCGGTAAAATCTGGATCACCGCGAAGGTAGACCCCCCGACGAACATCTGCGCGTACGGCATCACCTGGGGCTGCAGGTGCTCGTGCGTGCCGGGGAGCTCCCGCGCCGCGCGCCGGCCGAGCGCCGCGAGCTCGGCCTGCGCGTCGCCCAGGGTCGCGCCGGGAGCGAGCCGCCCGAAGACGGTGATGCCGGGCCCACTGCGCGGCGCATCGTCGAGCACGTTCGGGCGGAACGGCGTCCAAGCGTCGTGCGCGACCGGAAACGTGAAGCCGTCCGGCATCACGCCCACCACGGTGGCGTACGCATCGCCGAGCTGCACGGTCTGCCCGACGATCGCGGAGTCGCCCGCGAAGCGCGCCCGCCACACGTCGTGGCCGAGGACCACCACCGGCGGCGCTCCGGCCCGCTCGTCCGCCGGCACGAGGGCGCGGCCCAGCAGCGGCGGCGTGGCGGCGATGCGGAACCCCGACGCGGTGATCGCCGCGAGCTGCACCGGGCGGACCTCGCCGTCACGCCCCACGAGGTTGCGCGTGACGTCCTCCCACGCCCCGAAGTCGGTCACCGACCGCATCGTCCGGCGCCAGACGGCGAAGTCGTGCAGCGCGCGGGGCTCCGTGCCGTTCGCCTGCACGTCCCAATTCCGCAGGTGCACGATGCGGTCGCCGTCCGGCAGCGGCAGCGTGGGGCTGACGAACAGCATCACCATCTCGAAGACGACGGCGCCGACCCAGATGGCGAACGCCATCGCGAGCCCCCCGACGATCGTCAGCCCCGGATACTTGACCAGCATCCGGCCGCCGAGCTTGAGGTCGAGCGTCAGCCCGGCGAGCCACCCCAGCCCCCGCGCGTCCCGGCCCGCCTCCCTGTACTTCTCCACCCCGCCGAACGCGGCCGCCGCCTGCCGGCGCGCCTCCGCGGGATCCAGACCCCGCTCGCGCTGGAGCCGCTCGGCTTCCATGTCCACGTGGAAGCGCATCTCCTCGCCCATCTCCGCCCAGAGCTGGTCGGGTCTCCGCAGCCCGCGCCAGAACGACCGAACCCGCGCGAACAGAGTCTTCATGCTCAGATCTCCCGAGGGGTGGTGCGCAGCGACAGCGCAATGGCATCCGCAAGCCGGTTCCAGCTCGCGACTTCCTCGCCGAAGCGCGCGCGGCCGGCGGGGGTGAGGCGGTAGAACTTGGCGCGGCGGTTGTTGTCGGAGACTCCCCACTCGCTCTCGATGAGACCCTGGTGCTCCAGCCGGTACAGCGCGGGGTAGAGCGCGCCCTGCTGGATCTGGAGCGCACCGCCCGAGATCTGCTCGATGCGCAGCAGTACGCCGTACCCGTGCAGCTTCCCGAGCGAGACGGCCTTGAGGATCAGCAGGTCCAGCGTGCCTGGCAGCAGCGAGGCGGAATCGGTCATGGCTCTCTCCTATGGCGGTTAGGAGGAGGATACTCGGCGACTCCTAAGCTGTCAAGGAAAACGGGGAGGAGCGCAGCCTGCGCCCCTCCTCGGACGAAAGAGGCCCCGGGCGTTGTGCCCGGAGCCCTTCTTCCGTTCGCGTGTACGGAAACCGAATTCAGCTCCGCCCCCGGCTACCGGCGGGCCGCCCGCTGCTTCTGAAGCCCCGCGGGGGTCATCCACTCTTCGAACCACTTGCGCAGGTACATCTGCGTGCGCAGGGCGTTGGAGGGGCGCGAGCTTGTGCCGTGCCACTCGTCGTTGAACCGCACCATCCGGGTCGGCACCCGAAGCATCTTCAGCGCCTGGTAGAACTCCTCGGTCTGCGGCATCGGGGTGCGGAGGTCGTTGACGCCCGTCATCAGCATGGTGGGGGTCTTCACGTTTCCCACGTACATCAGCGGCGAGCGGCGCAGGTGCTCGCTAGGGTCCTCCCAGGGCAGCTTCTCGAAGTTGCGGTACCAGCTGGCGCCATCCGTGGTCCCAACGAATGAAAGCCAATTGGTGACGGGGCAGTTGGAGCTCGCGGCGCGGAAGCGGTCCGTCTTCCCCACGATCCACGCGGTGAGCACGCCGCCCCCGCTGCACCCGGTCACGAACAGGTTCTGCGCGTCTACGTAGCCCCGCGCCAGCGTGTAGTCCACCCCGGCCATCAGGTCGTCGTAGTCCTTGCCAGGGTAGGCGTTCTTGATGGCGTTGCCGAAGTCGCTGCCGTAGCCGGTGCTGCCGCGCGGGTTGGTGTACAGCACTACGTAGTCGTTCGCGGCCTGCTCCTGGAAGGCGAAGTTGAACCCCACTCCGTACATGGCGTGCGGCCCGCCATGAATGTGCAGCTGCATGGGGTACTTGCGGTTGGCGTCGAAGCGCGGCGGCTTGATGATCCACCCCTGCACGCGCAGCCCGTCCGGCGCCTGGTACCAGACCTCCTCCACCCGGCCCAGCTCCACCCCCGCCAGCACGTCCGCGTTGACGCGGGTCAGCCGGCGCGGCTCCGGCGCGCGGGCGGTGAAGCGCACCACGTCGCCCGGGTTGTGCGGATCGGACCAGACGCCCATCAAGGCGCCGTTCCGCCCCACGTCGGTGAGCCGCAGGTCGTGCGCGCCGCGGGTGACGGGGCGCACGCGGCCGTCCAGCGACACGGCGTGTACGTTGTACGCCCCCTCGCTCCCCACATTGACCAGCACCTCGCGGCCATCCGCGCTCCAGCGCGGGGCCTCGGGCGAGCGGTCGAAGGCGGAGGTCAGGAGGCGCGACCCGGTGCCGTCGGCGTTCATTACGTACAGGTCCTGGTCCCGGTACGTCGCGTCGGTCGAGTCGTAGCCGAGGTACGCGATCTGGCGTCCGTCGGGCGAAATGGCGGGCGAGTGATCCGGCCCCTTGCGGCGGGTCAGCCGGCGGACGGCACCGTTCGCGGCGTCCACCGCGTAGATTTCGCTCTCGCGCCAGAAGTACTGCGCGTCCGGCTCCAGCAGGCCGCTGAACACCAGCGTGCGGCCGTTCGGCATCCACTCCGGCGCGCCGTGGTTGAACTCGCCGCGCGTCACCTGGCGCGGGGTGCCGCCGTCGGCGGCAACCACGAAGATGTGCTCGTTGCCATCCTCAATGAAGCCGCGGCGGTCGCGGCGGTACTGCAGGTCTTCGATCACCCTGGGCTCAGCCGTCCACGTGGCGCCCTGCGGCTTTCCGGGCGGGCTCACCGACCAGCGCTCCCGGTCGGGCACCAGCATGCGGAAGGCGAGCTGCGTCCCGTCCGGGCTCCACGCCAGGTCGGCGGGAGTTTCCTCGGTGCGGCTGACCTGCGTGGCGCCCCCCGCGTCCAGGTACTTGACCCAGATCTGCGTGCCGTCCGGCTGCCCCTCCGCCAGGTACGCCACGCGCGTCCCGTCCGGCGACCACACCGCGCTGCTCCCTTCCACGAGGAAGCGGTTGCGCGTCCCGTCTGCGTCCATGATCCACAGGCTGGATTGACGGCGGTCCTTCATCTTGTCCACCCACCCGCGCTCGTACACCACCCGCCGCCCATCCGGAGAGATTCGGGGGTTGGCCACGGACTCCATCTCCAGGTAGTCCTCCAGCTTCAGGCGCCGTCCGCCCTCCTGCCCGTGGGCCGCGCTCGGCGCCAGAGCGCCCAGCAGCAGAACCAGTGCCCCCGCTCTCTTCATCTTCACTCCTGGTGGGTGGGTGAGACTCGGTGGCCCCGCAGCGTCCGGGCGGCGCATGGGCCATCCGACACCGGCGCACAGAGTCGCAGTCTCGTAGGGTATACCAACGATGTTCGGGCGCGCGCAAGGGGGGCGCGGGAGACGAACCCCGGGCCCCATCTTCACTTGCGGTGCGGATCAGGAACGCTGCGCCTGCCTTCCGGCGAAGAGCGGCAGAAACCGGCCATAGCCCTCGGCCTGAAGGCGCTCCACGGGGATGAAGCGCATCGCCGCGGAGTTCATGCAGTATCGCAGCCCCGTGGGCGCGGGGCCATCGTCGAAGACGTGGCCGAGGTGCGAATCCGCGCCGCGCGAGCGGACTTCGATGCGCGTGCCCACCCAGCTCCGCTCCTCGCGCTTCACGACGTTGGCGGCGACCAGCGGGCGGGTGAAGCTGGGCCATCCCGTGCCCGAGTCGTACTTGTCGCGCGAGCTGAAGAGCGGCTCGCCGGAAACGACGTCCACGTAGATCCCCGCCTTCTTGTTGTCCCAGTACTCGTTGCGGAAGGCCGGCTCGGTGTCGTCCTCCTGCGTCACAAGGACGGCGATCTCGGTGCTGATCCGTGACTGCGGGGGGCGGTGTCGCGCCACGTGGCCGGCCGTGAGCGAGTGGTTGTCGCCGATCATGCGCCGACCAGGTCAGCGGGGCTCACCGGCAGAATGGTGTCGGCCACATGCCAGTTGGCATCGTAGCGACGCACCTTCCCCCGCGAACCGAACCAGACTGTGCCCGCCGGTCTGATCTCCATACGTTCGACCCAGTCGTGGGCGATACCGCTCAAGAGATATCCTAGTCGCACGTGTGTTGCCATCGGCCGGCCCAGCAACTCCGTCGACACGTCTTCGTACGTGCATGCCGCCAGGAGATCCTCGAGACGCTCCAGAACGCCCGACCAGCTTCGAACGTCCATAGGTTGAGATGCAAGATGGACCAGGATCGTGGCGGGCTGATGGACGGGCACGCCATTCACCACCGTTGGCCCCAGATGCGCGGTGTAGTGCACGACTCGGTAATTTCGTTGTACGCTTACCGGCACGGGGTCTCCAACGGGCACAGCGACCTCGTGCTGGTCAGGGGCGCGCTCCGAGATGTTGAGCAGCCAAAGCGCAGAACCCAAGGCGACAGTAGCTCGGGTCTCAGGATGGTTGGCCAGAGTCGCCTGCAAGGCGAGCAGTGGGTCGCCACCAGAGTACGGTCCGGCACGCTCGGCAGGGGCAAACTCCCATACGCCCCTGACATCCGTGGGCAACAACCACCCGCGCTTAACCAGCCGGTGTGCCACCAGCTTCGCGGGCGTCCGGATACCGTACTCCTCTGCAATCCTGGCGAGCTCCGCCGTCGCAACGACGCGGGGCCGCTCGAGTTCTAGGTGCTCGAGTACGGGCGCGAGTGATGGGGGAATAGACCGGGTCATCTGTCAGTCTAGCCCGTGGAGGTCAATGTCACAGAACAAACTTTGGTTACAGAGTTTGTAACCAGCAAGCTCTCTGTGACAGTAAATCTACCACACGGCGCGTGCGGAGTCAATGAGGCCTACTCGGTTACCGATTCAGTAACCAACAAAGTCCCTATGACACCTCGCACCCTTGAAGCTCGCGTGTCGGCGTCGCTCAGTTCGGGCGTCCGGCCCACCGAAACCTTTTGCAACTTGCGTACGGGGTAACGGGGATGCCCGAGAACCCAAAAACCGCAGTGGGCCGGGGAATGCCCCGGCCCACCGCGGTTCGTGACTGTCCAGGGACTTAGGTCAAACATGGAACTTAGGTGAACCTGTCCAAGAACTTTTGTAACGCGACAGGCATCCCTCAAACGTCGAGGTTCTTGACGTAGCGCGCGTTCTCCTCGATGAACTGGCGGCGCGGCTCCACCTCTTCGCCCATCAGGCGGGTGAAGACCGAGTCGGCCGAGACGGCGTCCTCCATCTCCACCTTGAGGAGGGTGCGCGTGTCGGGGTCCATCGTGGTCTTCCAGAGCTGTTCGGGGTTCATCTCGCCGAGGCCCTTGTAGCGCTGCACGTGCACGCCCTTGGCGTCGCCGTCGGCGCCGCGGTAGCGGCCGATGATCTCGTCGCGCTCGGCGTCGCTGTAGGCGTACTGCTCCTGCTTCCCCTTCTTCACCAGGTACAGCGGCGGCTGCGCGATGTAGATGAAGCCCGCGTCGATCAGCTGCCGCATCTGCCGGAAGAAGAAGGTCAGCAGCAGGGTGCGGATGTGGGAGCCGTCCACGTCCGCGTCCGTCATGATGATGATCTTGTGGTACCGGGCGTTGTTGAGGTCGAACTCGTCCTCGCCGATCCCGGAGCCGATCGCCGTGATGATGGCGCGGATCTCCTCGTTGGAGAGCACCTTGTCGAAACGGGCGCGCTCCACGTTCAGAATCTTCCCCTTGAGCGGGAGGATCGCCTGGAACTCGCGCTTGCGCCCCTGCTTGGCCGACCCGCCGGCGGAGTCGCCCTCGACGATGTACAGCTCGCCGATCTCGGGGTTGTTGCTGGAGCAGTCGGCCAGCTTGCCCGGGAGCACGCCGGTCTCCAGCGAGCTCTTCTTGCGCGTGAGGTCACGCGCCTTGCGGGCGGCCTCGCGGGCGCGGGCGGCCTGGATCGCCTTCTCAATGACGGCGCGGCCGACGCCGGGGCGCTCCTCCAGGTACTCGCTCAGCTTCTCGGCCACGACGCTCTCGACGGCGCCCTTGACCTCGCTGTTCCCCAGCTTGGTCTTGGTCTGCCCCTCGAACTGTGGCTCGCGCACCTTGACGGAGATCACGCAGGTGAGCCCCTCGCGGACGTCGTCGCCGGAGAGCGACTCCAGCCCGCCCTTCTTGAAGAGCCCGCTCTTGCGCGCGTAGTCGTTGATCGACCGCGTGAGGGCGCTCTTGAAGCCGGTGAGGTGCGTGCCGCCCTCGTGGGTGTTGATGTTGTTGACGAAGGTGAACGTGTTCTCGTTGTACCCGTCGTCGTACTGCATGGCCAGCTCGATCTCTGCCTCGGGTCGGGACGCCTCGATGTAGACCACCTCGGGGTGCAGCGGCTTGCGGTTGCCGCGCAGGTGCTCCACGAACTCGCGAAGGCCGCCCACGTAGTGATAGTCGTCGCGCTTGGCCTCGGCGCCCTCGGCGGTCGGCCGCTCGTCCGTCAGCGAGATGCGGATGCCCTTGTTGAGGAACGCCAGCTCGCGAAGCCGGTTGCTGAGCGTCTCGAAGGAGAAGATCAGCTCCTCGAAGATCTGCGCGTCCGGCTTGAAGGAGACGGTGGTCCCGGTCTCCGTCGACTTGCCCGTGACGGCGATCTCCTGCGTCTTGTCGCCGCGAGAGAAGGCCATCTCGTGCACCTTGCCGCCGCGCCGCACCGTCACCCGCGTCCATTCGGAGAGGGCGTTCACCACGGATACGCCCACGCCGTGCAGGCCTCCGGAGACCTTGTACGAGCCGCCTTCCTGGTTCTCGAACTTGCCGCCGGCGTGCAGCGCGGTCAGCGCCAGCTCCAGGCCGGACACGTTCTCGGTGGGGTGGATGTCGACCGGGATGCCCCGGCCGTTGTCCACCACCGTGATGGAGTTGTCGACGTGGATGGTGACGTCCACGCGATCCGCGAAGCCGGCGAGCGCCTCGTCGATCGAGTTGTCCACCACCTCATAGACCAGGTGATGCAGCCCGCGCGCGCTGGTGGACCCGATGTACATTCCCGGGCGCTTGCGGACGGCCTCCAGCCCCTTCAGGACCTGGATCTGGCCGGCGTTGTATTCCCTGGCCGCGATGTTCGGAGCCATGGCCTCTCGTGTGCTGGGGTCAGGCATTCAGACTATGGATTAGATACACCGAATGGGGGCCGAAGGTTCGGGAGAACCGGTGCGTCATGGCGTAGAGTGCGTCGGTGCGCCGGGCGTGAACGCACTAACGGACTAACGCACTTCCCCTCCCCTCGCCGTTCCCCATCACGAACACCAGCTGCCGTATCCGCCCGTCGCCTTTGCCGGCGTTGATGCGGCGCATCAGCTCGCCCTTCATCAGGTTCAGCTCCATCAGCCACGCGCTGGTGGCGACGGCCACGAAGAGCGTGCCCTCGGACACGCGCAGCGCCTCGGTGACGGCGGAGATCTGCGGGCCCACCTTGTCCGTCCACTCGGTGACGATGGAGGCGGCCTCCACCTTGGGAGCGAGGCCGGAGCGGTCCAGGAAGCGGCTGACCAGGTCGCCCACGGACTGGGGCTGGCCGGCGTTTGGATCGCGGGTGCGCTTCACGTTTCGGAGGCCGGGCGAGGCAGGAGGTGCGGACCCTTCAATCTAGCACCTCGGCCCCTCCGGGAATAGGGGAAAATTCGCCGAAGGTGCCCCAACGCACCACGGCCCCGGGCGGGTGCCCGGGGCCGTGGTGGGGGCTTCGCGCCCGGTGCGTCAGTTCTCGTCCGGCAGATCGGCGAGCAGGGCGCCGGAGATCACCTCGCCCTCGTTTACCTCGTCTTCCATCGCCTTGCGCAGACGCGCGATCTGCGCCTGGTTCGCCCGGTAGAACGCCACGTTCTCCGGCGCGATGCGGATGGAGCCGAGCACCTCCTCCTGCTTCCCTCCGCCATCGATCACCCCCTGCGCCACCCCGGCCTGGATGAGCACCCAGCTGGCCACCACCTGCTCGCGCGTGGTGAGCCCCGTCCGCTCCACCGCCGCGCGAAGGACCGGCTGCGCCTCCAGCCTCGCCACCTGCTCGTCGATCGGCAGGGTGATGTGGGCCGCCTGGCTCGGATCCGTCCCTTCCGCCAGCGCCAGGTTCCGCTGCGCGGCGATCACGCGGCGCACCAGGTCCATCGTCAGGCGGTACTCCGCGGGATCCAGCGACTTCACGGCGGCCTCCGCGGTCGCGGCCGGCATGAACCCTCCTGCGATTCCGGGCTCGGCGCGAGGACGGGCGGGCTGAGCATCGCACGCGGCCAGCGCGGCGAGGGCACACAGGGCGAGGGGATAGTACTTCATGGGACCTCTGAGGTGGGAGCACTGCGACATCGAGGAGCGCCAATCTAATCTGATTTCCGGAAAAGGAAACATCCTTATCGCCCCTCCTGCTTGACAGCGCGATTCGCGCGGTGTATCGCACTCCCGTACGAAGCCCGGTCAACCGCAGCCATAAGCCAGATGCCCCACCCCACCCGCATCCTCTTCGTATGCCTCGGCAACATCTGCCGCTCGCCGCTGGCCGAGGCGGTCTTCCGCCACAAGGTGCGCGAGCGCGGCGTGGAGGACCAGTTCGTGATCGACTCGGCCGGGACCTCCGGATACCACAACGGAGCTCCGCCCGATCCGCGCAGCAGCGAGACCGCGCGCCGTCGCGGCGTGGAGCTGGCCGGGCAGAGCCGCAAGCTGGGGGCGGCCGACCTGCGCCGCTTCGACTACGTGATCGCGATGGACGGCGAGAACCTGCGCGATATCCGGGCACTGGAATCCGCGGCCGGCGGTAGCGCGCGCATCCACCGCCTGCGCGAGTGGGACCCCGAGGCCTCTGGCGCGGACGTGCCCGATCCGTACTACGGCGGCCCGGGCGGCTTCGACGAGGTGCACGACGTCGTGGATCGCTCGTGCGAGGCGCTGCTCGACCACCTCCTGGCCGAGCGCCGCGCCTGACCATGCTCCCCGAATCCCTCCGCCGGTCGCTGGAAGCGAACCTCGGCCGCGTTGCAGAGGCGCGGGCGGTGGGAGGTGGGTCGATCAACCATGCGGCGCGGGTGGAGGGGCCCAACGGCGCGTTCTTTGTTAAATACAGCGAAGATGCGCCCGCCGGGATCTTTGCCGCCGAGGCGCGGGGTCTGGAGGCGCTCGCCGCTGCCGGCTCCGGGCTGGTCGTGCCGCGGGTTCTGGCGATCTGCGATGATCCGGAGCCCGGCACGCCTGCGTGGCTGGCGCTGGAATGGCTGGAGCCCGCCCCGCGCGCCGCCGGCTTCGGTGAGCGGCTGGGGCGCGGACTGGCCGCGCTGCACCGCTCGGGCGGCGCGTGGGGTTGGGAGGAGGACAACTTCATCGGCTCGCTCCCGCAGGAGAACGCGCCGGCCGGTTCCTGGGCGGACTTCTGGTGGTCGCGGCGCCTGGAGCCGCAGCTACGCCGCGCCCGAATCGCCGGCCGTCTCCCCGGATGCGAACGCGAGTGGGAGCGACTCCGCGAAGCCCTCCCCCGCCTCCTCGCCGCCGGAGAAGAAGACGGCCCCTCCCTCGTTCACGGCGATCTTTGGAGCGGCAACGTCGTGGCGACGGCGCGCGGCCCCGCGCTCGTGGATCCCGCCACCTACCGCGGCCACCGCGAGGTCGACATCGCGATGACGGAGCTCTTCGGCGGCTTCGGCGCGGAATTCTACGCCGCCTACGAGGAAGCCTGGCCGCTCCGCCCCAGCTACCGCCAGGAGCGTCGCGACGTGTACCAGCTGTTCTACCTGCTCGTACACGTCAACCTGTTCGGCGGCAGCTACGGGACGCAGACGGCGGAAGTACTGCGGCGACTGGTATAAAGTACACCAGCCTTACGGTTCCTGGAACGCGGTGCGATCCACCTTCTGGCGTTGATGCAGGACGCGGAGAATGGGGATATCTTTGGACCGAGGTAGCCTCACGGCAAGGTAGAAGTAGAAGACATTGTACGGGTACCGGCGAACCACCTTCATGCGGATGCCGTTGCCCAGTTCTGGACGAATGCGGCCGATTCCGGCTCCACCCCTGCCCGCCCGCCCGCATCGAAGATCCCCTGCGCCACCCGCCGGGCTGCGGCCGGGTTGCTCTTGACGACCACGTAGAAATCGATGATCTGGTCCAGATCGCGTGCCGCATGGGCGGTAATTCGAAACGAGCTCAGACGCGGGACTCCTCGAAGGCGGCAATGCGCTCAAACGCACGCCGGAACACCTCTTCTCCATCCAAAAGGTCCCCTCGCTCAACGTCGTCCAGCCCGAGCTGGATCTCCCGCCTTAGCTCTTCCACCTCAGCACGGCGCAACTCCTCCTGCTGCAGCCGGTGAAGTCCTTCCTCCGCCATCTCACTCGTCCTTCTCATGCTCCGACCTGATCGCGCTCCATTCCTCCTCCCACATGCGGGTGACGGCAGAGAATCGCAAGGCAACAGTGCGGTGTCAATCTCTCCATTCAACACCGCCAGCCGTTGCACACGCATGGCCGGGGCGCGGCGCGTTGGTAGCGCGCGCATCCCGCCTGCGCGCGGACCGGTTTCGTGCAGCGGGTTGCGTGCGGTTCGAGGTGCGGTTAGCGTCGGCGCATGGCGAGGAACACTCGGGCGGCGGATGCGCTGGTGATCGGCGCGGGGGTGATCGGGCTGTCGGTGGCGATCCGGCTGCAGGAGGCCGGGATGCGGGTGCGCGTGTGGACCGCGGCGCCTCCGGGGGAGACCACGTCGGCGGTCGCGGCGGCGCTCTGGTACCCGTACCGCGCCTACCCAGCCGAGCGGGTAGCGGTGTGGGGGCAACGCACCTTCGAGGAGCTCGCGCGGCTGGCGGACGATCGGGGGACCGGCGTCCACATGGTCCCCGGAGTGGAGTTGTGGAGGCGGTCCGTGCCGGACCCGGAGTGGGGCGGCGCCATTCGGGGGCTGCGCCGCATCCCGCCCGCGGAGCTGCCGGCGGGGTACGCGGACGGGCACGCCGTCACCGTTCCCGTGGCGCGGATGGGGGCTTACCTCGGGTATCTGGCGGAGCGGTTCGCGGCCGGCGGCGGGCGCCTGGAGCTGAGGGCGGTGCGGGTGCTGGCACGCGCTGCGCACACCGCGCCGCTGGTGGTCAACTGCGCCGGGCTGGGCGCGCGCACGCTGGCCGGCGACGACACGGTGGTGCCCGTCCGCGGGCAGGTGGTGCGGGTGGAGAACCCGGGGGTGGAGCGCTTCTGGCTAGACGAGGAGCACCCGGACGGGCTGACGTACATCGTGCCGCGAGGCGAGGACTGCATCCTCGGCGGTACGGCGGAGGAGGGGGAGTGGAGCACGATTCCGGACCTGGAGGTCGCCCGCGCCATCATCCGCCGCTGCGCGGAGCTGGAGCCGCGGCTGGCGGAGGCGCGCATCCTGGAGCACCGCGTGGGGTTGCGGCCGGGGCGGCCCTCGGTGCGTCTGGAGGCGGCCGAGCTTCCCGGCGGCGCGCGCGTCATCCACTGCTACGGCCACGGCGGGGCGGGCGTGACGCTGTCGTGGGGGTGTGCGGACGAGGTGGCGGAGATCGCGATGGGATGAGTGCCAGGTCCCGCCGAGCCGGTCCAGGGCTTCACGAGGTACTGGTCTCTGCAGTTCATGCTCGCAGAAACAGCCGTGATCGTGGAGTTCAAGTACAACATGGGGGAACACGGGATTCCTCGACGCAGGGAGAGCCGCCACCCCATATTCCGGCTCGCGGCCGACGAGGTGGGGACGCTGCACATCAATGGGCGGTTCAGCTACACCTCGGGGCAGTTTTACAAGCAGCACTTCGTAAACATCGCCAACGTGGAGACCGCTTCGCACGACCTCTTCATACGAGCACCCGCGGATCACTTCGTGGACATGACGGTCGACCTATTCTAGAGGATCATGACGGAACCCTGGCACCCCGGCGAAACGCCGGAAGAGCAGGCGGCACGCCGCGAAGCGTACCAGCGGCTGGTGGATGCCGCGCACCGCATCGGCGTCCCGCTCCAGCACCTGCGCGACGGGCTGCGGCAGGTGGCGCACAACGAGGCGGAGACGCGCCGCTTCCTCGCCGAGGACGTGTATGGCGTGCCTGACGACCTGCTGGACGACATGGTCCGCATCCGCTTCGCGGAGCTGGACGAGGGCGGGCCGACGGCTTAGGAACCGCGTGAGACCGTCTCATACGCGCGATGGCACGTGACCGGCCATCATGGCACAAAAGACGTGGTTTCGGTAGGATCGCATGGGAGTTACTAGCCGACAAAAGATGAGTGTTCGGATCGCGGTGGTAACGATGCCGCCGCCGATCTGCGCCCGCCGGCGCAAAGCTGCGTCCCACCGGCTGGAGGTGGTCCATGGAAGATCTTCCCCTGCGGCGCCGTCAGTTCCTGAAATCAGTCTCAGCGGCGGCGGGTGCTTTCGCGCTGGGAGGGGGGGCGCCGGGCGCGCTCGCCGCGCTCTCGCCAAAGCGCGCCGGAGCGGCGGGCGTGGTCCCGTTCGTCCGCCGTAACATCAACACCTTTTCGGCGGCCCAGCTCGCCAGCCTCCGCAACGGGATCGCCGTCATGAAGGGGCGTCCCCCCAACAATCCCACCAGCTGGCTGTACCAGGCGAACATCCACGGCACCTACGACACGCCGGTGCTCCCGGTGTGGAACACGTGCCAGCACGGCCACTACATGTTCCTATCGTGGCACCGGATGTACCTGTACTTCTTCGAGCGTATCCTGAGGGCCGCGAGCGGCGACCCCACTCTCGCGCTCCCGTACTGGAACTACCTTCCGGCCACTGCGCGGGCACTGCCCGCCCCCTTCCGCACCCCGGTGGCGGGGAATCCTCTGTACGTGGCGCAGCGCAACACGGGGATCAACGCCGGCACCACCACGCTCCCGGATTGGGCGGTCTCGAACGCCGCAGCGTACGCGTTCACGAATTTCACCGCGACGACGTCCCCCTGGGGCCAGTCGTTCGGCGGCGGGGTCGTGACGGGCGCCCAGCACTTCACCAACCGCACCGGCTCGTTGGAGTCGATCCCACACAACCAGATCCACAACCTGGTGGGCGGGCCCGGCTGGATGGGCGACCCCAACATGGCGGCGCGCGACCCCATCTTCTGGCTGCACCACGCCAACATCGACCGGCTGTGGGCAGGGTGGATCGCGCTCGGAGGCGGCCGCTCCAATCCGTCCGGCGCCAGCCCCGCGGACATGCAGTGGAAGAATCTCCAGTTCAGCTTCTTCGACGAGAACGGAACCGCGGTGCAGATGTCCGGCCAGCAGGTGGTGAATACGGCGCAGCAGCTCAACTACGTCTATGACACCGGAGTCACCATCGATCCCAAGCTCCAGGACCTGCTGCGCCGGTTGCGGCTCTTCTACGTGGTCGTCCGCTGGCCGCGCATTCCCGACCCCGACCCGGGCCCGCTCCGTCAGCAGGTGCCGGTGGAGCTCGGGAGAGGGGTGACGCGCACGCGGGTGGGCATTCCCCGTGCGGCGCTGCGCGGGCTCACCGCCGCCGCCGCGGGGGAGAGCGCCGAGCGAGTCTTCCTGACGCTGGAGGGAGTGAGCTTCCGTCAGAACCCGGGCGTGGTATTCCATGTCTTCGTGAACGCGCCCGCGGCGGTCCTGGAGCGCCAGCAGCAGTCGCCGGACACCTCCAGCCCGTTCTACGCCGGGACCCTGGACTTCTTCTCACTCCTCGGACAGCTCCAGCACGCGGGCACCGACCGCGCGAGCGCCACTCTGGTGGTGGATGCGACCGAGGCGGTACAGCAGCTTGCCAAGCAGCGGCAGCTCGGCTCCGCGCCGGTGGAGGTCTCGTTCGTCGCGACAGGGCTGGTATCCGCTCAGGGTGGCCGGTCTCTGGCGGCACCGGCCGCGCCAGTCCGCATCGCACGCGCGGGCTTCGTGACGGCGGCCGCCGAGCGCGCGGAGCAGTAGACGCCAGAACGGAGCGGCCCCGGAGGCGGTTGCCTCCGGGGCCGCTCTATCTTGCACTCTGGATCGCGGGGTGCCCGGCCTCGCCGTGCTCGCCCACGACACATCGACCTGAAGGAGGATGACAGAACACTGGCGCGTCCCGGGACGACTTGCTGGATGACATGCTCCGCGATCCCCTTCGCGGAGCTGGACGAGGGCGGCGGAGGAGAGGCCGCGTTCCGCCAGTGGGACGGCGAATCCCACAAACGGACACCCGTGTCCGCGCGCCGGTGGCGCAAGCGAAGGCACGGCAACACGTTGAACTGCACGCAGACGCGGAACGAAGGGTGCCTTTCACGGGGGCGTCCGCTCACGCGCGCCCCTCGCCTGAACCACCTCATGTCAAAGAACCGCATCTCCTGGCTGGACGTGAAGCTCGGCGCCCGCATGCTCGTCAAGCACCCCGGCCTCACGGTGGTGGGCGGGCTGGCGATCGCCGTGGCCGTCGCGGTGTCCACCTCCATGTTCACCTTCATCCACTCGTCGATCTTCCCGGTGCTGCCGCTCCCGGAAGGCGACCGGATCGTCGCGCTGGAGAACTGGGACACCAGGGAGAACAACGAGGAGCGGCGTGCGCTGCGCGACCTGGCGGTGTGGCGCACCGAGCTGAAGTCGGTGCGCGACGTGGCGGCGTTCCGCGACCTCACGCGCAACCTGATCGGTCCGGGCGGGCCGCCGGAGCCGGTGGAGGTGGCGGAGATGACGGCCTCCGGCTTCAGGCTGGCGCGCGTTCCGCCGCTGCTGGGCCGCTACCTCGTTCCCGCGGACGAGCTTTCCAGCGCGCCGGCGGTGGTGGTGATCGGGCACGACGTGTGGCAGGGACGGTTCGCGGGGGACCCCGCGGTGATCGGCCGCAGCATCCGGCTGGGGAGCTCGGTCCACACCGTGGTGGGGGTGATGCCGGAGCGCTTCGGCTTCCCCGTGAGCCACAACATCTGGGTCCCGCTGCGGCTGGACCCGGCGCTGTTCGAGCCCAAGTCGGGGCCGGAGATCTACATCTTCGGCCGGCTGGCGCCCGGCGCCACGCGCGAGCAGGCGCAGGCGGAGCTCACCACACTGGGCAAGCGCGCGGCGTCCGCATCGCCGGCCACGCACGCGCAGCTGGAGCCGCGGGTGCTGAATTACACGGAGCCGATCCTCGACATCCAGGGAATGTCGGTCTGGGACGTGATTCCCATGCAGCTGGCGGTGACCCTGCTCCTGGTGATCGTGGCCGCCAACGTCTCCATCCTGGTGTACGCGCGCACGGCGTCGCGGCACGGCGAGCTGGCGGTGCGCAGCGCGCTGGGGGCGAGCCGCGCCCGCATCGTGATGCAGCTGTTCGCCGAGATGCTGCTGCTGGCGGGCGGCGCCTCGCTGGTGGGGCTGGCGATCTCGCAGGTGGGGCTGCGCCTGATCGATCGCCTCATGTACAACGACCTCGGCACCGGCACGCCCTTCTGGACGGACTACACCGTGTCGCCCCTGACCGTGGCGTGGGTGGTGCTGCTGGCGCTCTTCACGGCGACGGTGGCCGGGGTGGTGCCGGCGCTCACCGCCACCGGGCGGCGGCTGCAGGACAGCCTGCGGCGGGTGAGCGGCGGATCGCACGGCGGAATGGGCGGGGTGTGGACCACCATGGTGGTGATTCAGGTCGCCATCGCGGTGGCGGGGCTCCCGCTGGCCGTGGCGATGGGATGGAAGGTGGTGAGCTCCGTGGTCACGCGCCCGGCGTACGATGGGGCCCGGTACATCGCGGCTCACGTGGTGATGGACCCGGAGGTCCCCATCGGTGCCGATCCGCAGGAGCATGCGCGCGCGATGCGGAGCCGCTTCGGCGCGCTGCGGCCCGAGCTCGCCCGGCGGCTGGAGGCTGAGCCCGGCGTATCCGAGGTGGTGTTCTCCACCAACCGTCCCAGCAACGAGGGGCAGCGCCGCGTGGAGATCGAGGGCGTCGCTGCTCCCGCGGCCGCGAAGGGGCACAAGACGGGGGTGAACCGGGTGGAGACGGATTTCTTCCGGGTATTCGGGGCGCCGCTGCTGGCGGGCCGCGTCCTCACGCCGGCCGACCTGGACACCACCGTCAACACGGTGGTGGTGAACCGCGCCTTCGTCCGCGACCTTCTGGGGGGCGGCAGCGCGGTGGGCCGGCGCCTGCGCTACGCGGACGTCGGCGAGGGCCGACGCGAGCCGCACCCCAACCCCTGGCTGGAGATCGTGGGCGTGGTGGGGGACCTGGAGTCCAATCCGGTGGATGAGGACCACGTTGCGGCGCGCCTGTACCAGCCGCTGCGCGTGGACGGCACCGCCGGCGCCCTGCTCACCCTGCACGTGCCGCGCGGCGCCCCCGCCAACTTCACGGCCCGGCTGCGCGAGATCGCCGCCGGGGTGGAGCCGACGCTGCGCGTGGGCGAGGTGCGCACCCTGGACTCGATGAACAAGCAGGAGGTGCAGATCGTCCAGCTGGTGGGGCTGGGGCTCGGCCTGGTGATGCTGAGCGTGCTCCTCCTTTCCGCGGCGGGGATCTACGCGATGATGTCGTTCACCGTCACGCAGCGCCGCAAGGAGATCGGCATCCGCTCCGCGCTCGGCGCCCAGCCGAGGCGGCTGCTGGCGGGGCTGTTCAGGCGCGCGGCCTGGCAGCTCGCGCTGGGGGTGGCGGTGGGCGTGGGGATCGCGTTCCTCGTGGACCTCGCCTCCAACGGCGAGATGATGGGTGTGCGCGGCGCGGTGGCGGTGCCCGCCGTCGCGGCGGTCATGCTGGTGGTGGGGCTCCTGGCCACCTTTGGCCCGGCGCGGCGGGGGCTGCGCATCGAGCCGAGCGAGGCCCTGCGCGCGGACGGGTAAGGCGCCCGGCTCGGTGCGTGTCGCGAGCCCCTTGCAAGGCACGGTAGATCCTTTGCTCGCGCCAACGATCGCGGACGTGGAAGGGGCGGAGAAGCGCTTCGCTCAGGATGACACATGTAGGGAGGATGCGCACCGTCGCGCTTGACACCCGCCTGCCCTCCTGGGTACCCTGTCCGGCTCGCGGAAACGGAGCCCGGGAGAGGCGGAGCAACGATGTCCGATCGCAGACAGGACGCGCTGGACTACCACAGCAGCGGGCGCCGCGGCAAGATCGCCGTGGTGCCCACCAAGCCCGCGAGCACGCAGCGGGACCTGTCCCTCGCCTACTCGCCCGGGGTGGCGGAGCCGTGCCGCGAGATCGCCCTCAATCCCGAGGACGTCTTCAAGTACACGGCGCGCGGCAACCTGGTGGCCGTGGTCTCCAACGGCACCGCGGTGCTGGGGCTGGGCAACATCGGGCCGCTGGCCTCCAAGCCGGTGATGGAGGGGAAAGGCGTCCTCTTCAAGCGCTTCGCCGACATCGACGTCTTCGACCTGGAGGTCGCATCGGAGAACGCGGACGACGTGATCCGCTTCTGCGAGCTGCTGGAGCCCACCGTCGGCGGGATCAACCTGGAGGACATCGGCGCGCCGGAGTGCTTCTACATTGAGGAGGAACTCAAGCGCCGCCTGGACATCCCCGTCTTCCACGACGACCAGCACGGGACGGCCGTCATCAGCGGCGCCGCCCTCCTCAACGCGCTGGACGTGGTGGGTAAGAAGATCGAGGAGATCCGCGTCGTCTTCTCCGGCGCGGGCGCGGCGGCGATCGCCACGGCGGAGCACTACGTGACGCTCGGGGTGCGGCGCGGCAACATCCTGATGACGGACAGCAAGGGCGTCATCCGCACCGACCGCGACCCCTCCCGGCTGGACCCGTACAAGGCCCGCTTCGCCCGCGACACCGACGCGCACACCCTGGCCGACGCGATGGCGGGCGCGGACGTCTTCGTGGGCCTCTCGATCGCCGGGGCGGTGACGCCGGAGATGGTGGCGTCCATGGCCGAGCGCCCCATCGTCTTCGCGCTCGCCAACCCGGACCCCGAGATCCTCCCCGAGGAGGTGCTCGCCGTGCGCCCCGACGCCCTCATGGCCACGGGGCGCACCGACTATCCCAACCAGATCAACAACGTCCTGGGCTTCCCCTTCATCTTCCGGGGAGCGCTGGACGTGCGGGCGCGCGCCATCAACGACGAGATGAAGATGGCCGCCACCCGCGCCCTCGCCGAGCTGGCGCGGATGGACGTCCCGGAGTCGGTGGAGCGGGCGTACGGCGGCACGCGCTTCCGCTTCGGCCCGGACTACCTGATCCCCACCCCGTTCGATCCGCGCATCATGCTGTGGGTGGCCCCCGCCGTGGCGAAGGCCGCCATGGAGACGGGCGTGGCGCGCATCACGCTCGACCTTGCCGAGTACCGCCAGCAGCTCGAAGGCCGCCTCGGCCGCGGGCGCGAGGTGATGCGCGACATCATGAACCGCGCGCGCCGCGACCCGCGCCGCATCGTCTTTCCCGAAGGCGAGCACGAGCGCGTGATCCGCGCCGCCGCACTGGTGGTGGGCGAAGGAATCGCGGAGCCGATCCTCCTGGGCCGCCCCGAGCGCATCGCGCGCACCGCGGAGGCGCTGGGGGCGTCGCTGGAGGGCGTGCGCATCGTCGACCGCCTGGCCGACGACGCGCAGCTGGAGCGCTACGCCCAGCACCTCTACGCCCGCCGCTGGCGCAAGGGGATGACGCTGGCCGATGCCCGCGCCGAAGTGCGCCGCGCCATTTCCTTCGGCTGCATGATGGTGAACGAGGGGGAGGCGGACGGCCTGGTGGCGGGCGAGGACATGTACTACCCGGAGACGATCCGCCCCGCGCTGCAGGTGGTGGGCACGGCGCCGGGGGTGTCGCACGTGGCCGGGCTGTACATGATGATCATGGAGAACGACCTGATGTTCTTCGCCGACACCACCGTCAACATCGACCCCGACGCCGAGACGCTGGCCGAGATCGCCACGCTGACCGCTGCCTTCGTGCGGCGCCTGGGGCTGGTGCCGCGCGTGGCGATGCTCTCCTTCTCCAACTTCGGCTCCTCGCGCTCCCCGCAATCCGACCGCGTGCGCCGCGCCGCCGACCTGGTGAAGGCGCGCGAGCCTGGCCTGGAGATTGACGGCGAGATGCAGGTGGAGGCCGCCGTGGACCCGGAGCTGCGCCGCTCGGTGTACCCGCACAGCACGCTCACGGGCGCCCCCAACGTCCTGATCTTCCCCAACCTGGACGCCGCCAACATCGCCTACAAGCTGATGATGAAGCTCGGCAAGGTGGAGGCGTTCGGCCCCATCCTCCTCGGCATGGCGCACCCCATCCACGTCCTCCAGCGCCGCAGCGAAGCCGTCGAGATCGCGAATCTCACCGCGCTGGCGGTGGTGGACGCGCAGGAGCGGGGGGAGCGGCAGGGGTGAGGAATCGCTCCTGGGGAATGGCAGAGGGGTGGAACCGTCGCGTGTGGTTCCACCCCTCTCGCGTTTTGCTGTGCTGGTGTGCTCAGACGGCCAACAGCGCGCGGCACTTCAGGTGACCGGAGCGTCGGCGCGGTTCATCTCGAGCGCCTCCTCCAGCGCGGAGCGCAGATTCTCATGCAAATCCTCTCGAGTTTTTGCCTGAGAATTTACACCAGGCACCTCTTCGATCCAGCCGATCCACCAATGGTCTCGCTGCTGGATGACTGCGTTGTAGTTCGCTTTCATGTCGAGTAGTCGCGCTTCACTGCAATCCCACCGGAGCGGTACTCCGCCCGAGCTTCCGGATGACAGCGGCGATTGCAACTTGCTCCGATGCGGAAAGTGCACTTGCCTTCTGGCACGCCTGTCCAAGGAGACGGGTCATGGTTTACGGCCTGGTTCGACGGGCCACCGGCGCCAGAACATACTCCGCTCAGAGAAAAGCAGACTGCGTCACTCGCTCGTCGCGGCCGGGCGTTGCATCGTGAGTTCGAACACTCCGAGAGCTACACTTTAGCAAACCGTAGCCTGAAGAGGAAGTCGTAATCGCAATGAGCAGGCGAAGCCGGCCAGCGGTTGTACGGAGCGGTTCAGGCGGCGGCTGACATGGCCTGCTCTCCGCGCCTTCAATGGCGTGATGCGGGGGAGGTGGGCGGAGCGGGAGACAGGGCGCCCCTCGCATGTTTGCTTGCGGCGAGGACGGGCGGCGCACACACTGCGGCGGTTCTCGCAAGATTCTTCGCATCCCCAGGAAAGGGGTCCCATGACCGAGACACACCTGCCCGCGTGCCTCTCCGCCGGCGTGCTTCGTCGCTGCATCCACCTCGCCTTTCTATTCTTCCTGCTCGCGCTGCCGTCCACCGCCGCGGGGCAGCCCACGCGCGGGCGCGCCCCCGCCGCGCCGCCGGCCGGCGATCCTTGCGCCGTGCTGAACTCGGGCGGAACGGTGTTCGACACCCGCGAGTGCGCGGAGCTAGCCTCCACCGGAATGGTGGTGCGCCCTGCCGCATGGACGATCCTGGCGGGGAGGAGCTACCTCTGGAAGGTCGTCACCGGCGTGGCCACCGGCACGGATACGTCAGGCCGCACCCCCGCTGGGCGGGCGCGTGTGGCGGTCAGCGGGACGTACGCGGACGGAGTGGGGATGCCCACCCTCTCCGCGCGCGGCGGCATGCCGGTGGCGCTCGTGCGGGCGAGCGACCGCTCCGTGGTGGCGCGTGCGGTGACCGCGGCGGACGGGAGCTTCCGCATCGCAGTTCCCGCCGATGCCAGCGGAGAGCTGCGGCTGGTGGGCTTCCCCTGGGTCGGCGCGCCTGCCCCCGAGTACACGGTGGTGTGCAACGGCGCGGGCCAGTGCTTCGACTACTGCACCCTGCCGTCGATGCCGGCTACGCTGGAGCCCATGTGCGTCGAGGACCCGGGAATCGGGCTCCTCGTGGTAGGCGCGCCGGTGGGCCCCACGCAGGGCCCGGCCGGCGCCATCGCGGGGGAGTACGCCGTCGCCATCGCCGCGGCGGACCTCCCCGCCTCCACCCCCGGCGACGTACGGAGCAACGTGGTGGGGAGCTGGCGGCTGAGCTTCAGGCCCCAGGGTGACGTCACGGTGGGGTTGAACGGGCGCGAGGTGGTGCGGTCCGCGTTCGAAGTCCGCGGCAACACCATCCTGTTCCCCGCCACGGACAGCGGGCAGTATGCCTGCCACCGGCCCGCCACCTACACGTGGAGCAGAACGGGCCGGGAGCTGACTCTGAAGGCGGTGGCTGACGACTGCCCCGGGCGCGTCGCAGTACTGACCACGCACCCCCTCGTGACGCAGTAGCGCCAGCCGTCGAATCTACCGACAGGGTGAAAACACGCGGCAGCCGCGGACCGAATGGTTCGCGGCTGCCGCGGTGTGCGTTAACAGGTGTGCCGCGGCGGCGCCCGAACCTGGCGAGCCCGGACATCCAGATGCCCACCTGGAACTTCAGGAACATCTACGCGGGCCTCAACACGGACACCCCGAATTCGTACCCGACGCCGTACCCACTCGTGCCCACGGCGCTTGCCTTCGGCGCCTTCACGGCACCGGGCGCCACCACCACACTGCGCGGCGGCGTGCGCTGGTTCGAATTTTGGGCACGCAGACGGCCCCGCAGCTGATCAAGCTGCAGGGAAGCGGCGGCGGCACCATCCCCAGCACGCTGCGGCTGGCGGTCACCCGGATCCAGTAGTGAAGCTCGCTATGCTGGCTCCCTGCGCGCTGGCCATGGCGTGTGCGCGGGGAGCGCCGCCCCCCTCCGACGCCCGCGCCGCCGCCGACACGCTGCGCGGCCGGGTGGAGGTGGTGGGCTCCGAGCCTGGAACCTCGATCGCGCTCATGGACGCGCGCGGCGGGGCGGTGACGCTGGAAGGGGAGCGCGCCGTCCTCCTGCAGCTCGCCGCACTCTATGTGATGGTGCGAGGCCGCCCCGAAGGCCCGCGCACCTTTCGGGTGGAGCGCGTCTCCGTCCGCGCCGCCGAGGGAGTGGCTGCCGTGGACGGCGTGCTGGCGCGCGACGGCGCCCGCGACGTCCTAGTGATGGACGACGGACGCCGGGTGCCGCTGGCCTTCACCCCGGCGGCGTTGCGCGGGAAGTACGGCGCGCGCGTCTGGCTCGCCGGCCCGCTGGACCGCGCCCCCGACACCTTCGGCATCATCGCTGAAGCACCGTAGAGGGCGCAGGCGGTGTTAGATGTTGGGTTGAGGAGCGCGGCAGAGATGACGCGAATGGCTGAGGGGTGGTACCGCGGGCTGCGGTTCCACCCCTCTCGCCTTTTTGTGCTGGTGCGCCTCCCGGGCTCCACTATGGGAAACGCGCTCTGGCACTTCTTACAAGCGACTTCGGAGACGCAAGTTCAGCCCGGAGATCCTCCCCGGGATAGTCGATTACGGAAATACATGGCGCTTGCACTCGGCCGAGAATCTGAGCCGGAGGCCCGGAAGATTCATGTGTTCTGATCGCCCGTGTTCTGAGCGAACTCAGTCACGCGATGATGCCTGAGACCCGCAACAGGCTTGGTCCCGACACTGAACTTTGCTATCATTGATGGAGAACAGCCTCTTGCGTAGCCTATATCGGTTAGGACTTACGCAGTTGCCCCCAAAGTGAAGCTGGGCTGGGCGAGATAGGTACGCACGGCGTTGCGCGTGATACTCACCTTTGCTTCGACCCAGCTCATTCCGGTGGCGATGCGGTTCCTTTCGAGCCGCAGGAACGCGCG
>DASVQP010000031.1 GCA_036389135.1 Longimicrobium sp. | reverse complement strand
GGGGGAGGGGGATGCGTCGCGGAGCGACGCTGGGGGTGAGGGCTAGTCGAACCTTCCCAGCGCCCACGCCGCCGCGCGCCGCACTCCCGGATCGGGATCTGAAGCCAGGAGCCGCGTCAGCGCGGGGACGGAGGACGCATCCTCCAGCCGCCCCAGCGCGCGTGCCACGGCGCGGCGCACGCGCGGCTCGCGGTCGCCGGTGAGGCGGGCGACGCGGGTGGCGGCGTCGCGGCTGCTCGTGTGCCCCAGCGCCCACACCGCCCCGCCGCGCACCTCCGCGTCGCCGTCGGCAAGGAGCGCGGTGAGCGGGGCGACGGAGCGCGGATCGCCCGCGTACCCCAGCCCCAGCACCGCCGCGTCGCGCCGCAGCGGCTCGCCGGATCGCAGCGCCGTGAGGAGGGCATCGGTCCCTCCCTCGAAGCGCCGCCGCCCCAGCAGGCGGGCGGAGACGCGGCGGACGCAGGCATCCGGATCGCCCAGCCCGTCGCGCAGCGCCGCCAGGTCGTCGGCGGATGCGGACTGGCCGCCGATCCAGGCGAGCACGCGCCCCGTCGATTCGTCGCGCCGGGCCAGGGAGGGCGCATCCTCCGCGTCGCCGCCGGCCATCGCCCAGCCGTTGCCGAGCGACTGTGACGCCAGTTCGCACGCCACCGGCGAGATCCCGCGCACCGCGGACAGCAGCGGCCGCGCGCCGCTCTCCTGCGCCTCCGTCGTCTCGGCCCGGGGGCGCTCCACGCCGCAGAAAAGCGCCGCCGGCACCAGGACAAGGGCGAGCCCGGCCATGGCGGCGGCCCTCGGAAGGGGCCGCCGCACGAATGATTCGATCCTGTTCATGGGGTCGTTTCGCCTAGTTCATGGGGCGTGGACGGGGACGCGGACGCGGTTGGGGCCGCGGCTGGGGCCGGGGATCGGGCGCGCCGCCGAGTGCCCGCGCGGCGGCCCTGCGCACTTCGGGGTTCGCGTCGCGCAGCAGCGGCTCGATGGCGGCCGCGTCGCCGGTCTGGCCGAGCGCCCACAGCGCGTTTGAGCGCACCGTCTGGTCGTCGTCGCGCAGCAGCGCGCTCAGCTCGGCGGGGGCGCGGTCCGGCTCCACCTGGCCGATGGCCCACGCCGCCGTAGCGCGCACGGCGGGGACGCGGTCGCGCAGCGCGGCGGTGAGGGCGGGGATGGCGGATTCGCGCTCGATCTCGCCCAGCGCCCACGCCGCCGTCTGCCGCACTCTGGGATCGGCGTCACCCTGCAGCGCGCGGCTGAGCGGCGCCACGCCGGACTCCGATTCGATCTGCCCCAGCGCCCACGCCGCCTGGTTGCGCACGCGAGGGTCGGAGTCGCCCAGCACCGTGCTGAGCGCGGGCACCGCGTCCGCCGACTCGATCTCGCCCAGCGCCCACACGGCGGTTTCGCGCACCTCGCGGTCGCTGTCGCGCAGCGCGGCGGCCAGCGCCGGCACTGCCTCCGCCGCCTCGATCTGCCCCAGCGCCCAGGCGGCGAGGCGGCGCATCGCCACGTCGCCATCGCGCAGCGCCGACGTCAGGGCGGGGACCGCGGTGCGGCTTTCGATCTCGCCCAGCGCCCACACCGCCGTCTCGCGCAGCTCGGTGTCGGGGTCGCGCATGGCGCGGGCGAGCCCCTCGACCGCGGCGGGGTCCTCGATCTGCCCCAGCGCCCACGCGATGGTGCGGCGCACCTCGATGGAGCGCTCCGACGCCATCGCCTGCACCAGCGCCGCGGTCGCGGTGCGGCTCTCGATCTCGCCCAGCGCCCACGCGGCGGTGTTGCGCACGGTGGCATCCGCATCGGTGCGCAGCGCCTCGATCAGCGCCTGCACCGCGCGCGGGTCCGAAAGCGACCCGAGCGCCCGGATCGCGCTCCGCCGCACGCCGCCGTCCGCATCGTTGAGCGCCGCCACCAGCGCCGTCATCGCGCCCGGGCTGATCTGCCGCGCCGCGGTCGTGTGGGCCTTTGCATCCGCCTGCGAGCTCACGGCCGCCTGCGCATCCGCGGTCGCCTGCGCGCTCGCCGCCGCCTGCTGGATCGCGGGCGCCGACGCATCCCGGAGCGCCGCGATGGGACCGGAGCGCGGGAGCACGGAGAGAACGGCGGGCGTCGCGCCCCGCTTTTCATCGACCGACGCGGAGACCACCCGCGCCTCCACGCGCCCCGGCTCGGACGGCATCGCGGCGAGATCGGCCGTGATCGCCTCCACCGGACGCATCGCGCCGACGGCGGCCACGACGGCGAGGAGGCCGCCCATGGTCAGCGCCGTCCGCGCGCGGCCCGGCGTGCCGCGCTCCACGCCCGGCTCCAGGATGGCGAGGAGGCGCCCCTCGAAGGTCGAGCGCTGCGCCATCGGCAGCGCGACCGCGGCGGGGACGCGTGCCCGGCCGATGAGGCGCACCATCTCCAGCAGGTGCGCGGCATATGCGGAGGCGCGGGTGCCGGTGCTCAGCACGGCATCGTCGCAGCACCGCTCCGCCTCCGCGCGCAGCTGGTGCAGCGCGAGCCAGGCGAGCGGGTTGAACCAGTGCACCGCGCACGCGAGCTGGGCCAGGGCGAGCGTCGCCACGTCGCGGCGGGCCACGTGCGCCAGCTCGTGCCGCAGCACCACGTCGCGCCGCTCGGCCGGCCACTCGTCGCAGTCGGCGGGTAGGAGAACGACGGGGCGGATGAACCCCCACGTCATCGGCATCTCCGACCAGTGGGTGCGGATCAGCCGCGCGCTGGGTGCGTCAAAGGTGCGCGAGATGCGGTCGGCGGCGGCCGTCCACTCGCCGTCCTGGATGCGCTCGCCCGACCGCGCCAGCCACCACACCATCGCCGTCCCCGCCAGCACGCGCATCACCAGCACCGACGCCACCAGCAGCCACACGCCGACCATCAGCGTCGTGCGGTCCACGTCCGCCGGCCACCACGCGGACGCCGCCGGCGCATCGGCCATCCGGACGGGCTCCGAATGCGGCCGAGGCGATGGCGCGACCTCTTCCACCGTCTGCGTGACCGCGGGCGCCGCATCATTCACCCGCGCCACCTGAGCCGGCGCCCCCGCGAGCGACGCGGGGAGCACGGCGATGCGCACGGGGATGAGCTGCGTGAAGGGTAGAGCGAGCACACCGGCGACGGCGGTGGTCCACACGATGTGGCGCACGGCGGCGGAGCGGCGGCGCAGGAGGAAGGCGAGCACCCCCGCCACACCCAGCACCAGCGTGGACTTGAGGGCAAGCTCCGGCAGGTAGCGCCCGGCGATTTCCAACGCGGACGCGAGCTCGGTGATGGCCATGCTACCTCCCCTCGTCGCGGGCGGCATCCACCTGCTGCGCCAGCCGCCGCAGGTCGGCATCGGTCAGCTTGCGCCGCGACATACCCAGGAGCGCCGCCGCCGCCGCTTCCACGCTTCCGCCAAAGAAGGTGCGCACCAGGTGCCCGAGGGCCGCCGAGCGCGCGCTCTCCTTCGCCACCAACGGCTTGTAGAGGTAGCGTGGGCCGTCCTGCAGGTGCTCCACCTCGCCCTTTTCCACCAGCGTGCGCAGCGTGGCGCGCACGGCGGAGTAGCTCGGCGGGTCGGGGATGCGCTCCAGGATGTCGTTGACGGTGGCCTGTCCCAGCGCAAAGAGCACGTCCATCACCTGGCGCTCCCTGCGGCTGAGGTGTGCGGTGAGCTCGGGACCCATGCGGATCATCTCTCGCGTGAGGAGGTGGGGAACGTCCTGCGGGAATTCCAGCAGGGTGCTGGAAACCCAGCACCCTGCTGGATATCTAGCACCCACTTCCGAAGCCGTCAAGGATCTTGTTCACGCGGTCCGCCTTCTTGCCCCGCGCGGCCCGCGGCGGCATCGTGCGGGATGCGTACTGCCCCAGCCTTTCGGCCTCTGCCCCGATGACCGACGACGGGAGCCACAACCGCATCTTGGAGGTCGTCCGCCGCATCCCCGCCGGGCGCGTGCTCACCTATGGCGACGTGGCGGCGCTCGCGGGTCTCCCCGGCCATGCGCGCCTGGTGGGCTACGCCCTGCACGCCCTCCCCGACGGCACCACCGTCCCCTGGCACCGCGTGATCAACGCGCGCGGCGGCATCAGCACCGGCCGCGCCTACCCCGGCGGCGAGCTGGTGCAGCGCTTCCTCCTGGAAGGCGAGGGCGTGGAGTTCGATGCCCGCGGCCGCACCTCGCTTGGCCGCTACCGCTGGAACGAAAACCATCACACAGAGGCACAGAGGGAACGGAAAGGAACATAAGAGAGACACCGCACCCCTCCTTCGTTCTTGTCGTTTCCTCTGTGTCTCTGTGGTGCGCCGTGCAAAGGCGGCGTGTTCTTGCGGGTGAAAGTCCCGCCGGAGGAGTTGACGGTACACCTCCGTAGCTACGGGCGGGTGGCGACCGGCGACGGGAGACACCGAGCCGTCCGGACAACGGTCCTCCA
>DASVQP010000030.1 GCA_036389135.1 Longimicrobium sp. | reverse complement strand
TTGGCACTTGGCACTTGGCACTTGGCACTTGGCACTTGGCACTTGGCACTTGGCACTTGGCACTTGGCACTTGGCACTTGGCACTTGGCACTTGGCACTTGGCACTTGGCACTTGGCACTTGGCACTTAGCACTTAGCACTTAGCACTTGGCACTTAGCACTTGGCACTTGGCACTTACTAACGCACTTCAATCCCAAGGCACCGTTGAGACTCAAGTTCCAACACCTCCTGTCCTCCCTGCGCTCCACCTACTGGTTCATCCCCACGATCATGGCGGTCGCGGCAGGGATCGGGGCCGTGCTGCTGGTGAGGGTCGACCGATACCTCTCCGCGGAGTTCGCGGGGCGGCTGGGGTGGATCTATGCGGGCGGGCCGGAGGGGGCGCGCGCCGTCCTGGGCGTGGTGGCCGGCTCGGTGATGGGGACGGCGGGGGTGACCTTTTCCATCACGATCGCGGCGCTGTCGCTGGCCAGCACACAGCTGGGGCCGCGGCTGCTGTACAACTTCATGCGAGACCGGGGCAACCAATTTGTCCTGGGCACCTTCATCGCCTCCTTCGTCTACTGCCTGCTGATCCTGCGCACCATCCGCGGCGCGGAGGAGGCGGGCTACTTCGTCCCGGCCATATCGGTGACGGGGGGAGTGGTGCTGGGGCTGGCATCGCTCGGGGTGCTGATCTACTTCATCCACCACGTGGCGGTCAGCATCCAGGCGCCCAACGTGGTAGCCGCCGTGGGCCGCGACCTGGGGCGCGTGGTGGAGGGCGAGTTCGCCACCGAGAACGCCATCCCACCCGGCAAGCACACCCCCGAGCTCCCCGACGGCTTCGACGAGCGCGCCGCCGAGGTGCCCAGCACCGAGGACGGCTACGTGCAGGCGATGGACGAGGAGGCGCTAATCAAGGTTGCCACGCGCGCGGACGTGCTGCTGGTGATCGAGCAGCGGCCGGGGCACTTCGTGGCCGAGGAGTCGCCGCTGGTGCGCGCGTGGCCGCCGGGGTCGCTGGACGCCGCGCTGGTCCGCGAGATCCGCGGGCACTTCGTGGTGGGCGCGCAGCGGACGCCGGAGCAGGACGTGGAGTTCGCGGTGGACCAGCTGGTGGAAGTGGCGGTGCGCGCGCTCTCGCCGGCCATCAACGACCCGTTCACCGCCATCGGGTGCCTGGATTGGCTGGGTGCCGCGCTCTGCCGCGCCGGCCGCGGCCGCACGCCGGACCCGGTGCGCACCGACGAGGCGGGGCGTGTGCGCGTCATCCACCGCTGCCCCATCACCTTCGCTGGGCTGGTGGACGGCGCCTTCAACCAGATCCGCCAGTTCGGCTCGCGCAGCCCCGCGGTGGTGCTGCGGATGCTGGAGACCATCGAAACCGTGCTGCGCTGCACCCGCGGCGACCCCGACGAGGTCTCCGCCCTCCTGCGCCACGCCGAGATGATCCACCGCGCCGGCCTCGAAGCCACCCCCGAGCCCCACGACCGCGCCGACATCGACGCGCGCTACCAGCTCGTGCTCCGCGCCGCCGAGCGTTTTGTCGGGCAGCCGCCATCCTGAACCGCGTTTCACACAGAGAGCACGGAGTTAAACGGAAAGCCGCAGAGAAGCCCCTTTCCGTTCATCTTTCCGTACCCTCTGTGGCTCTGTGTGAGGCGCAGTTCAGTTGTTCGCCTCCATCGCCGGCGGGAGCGAGGTGTAGAAGTCTTCTCGGAAGCGGCGCATGTAGGAGGCGAGCAGCTCGTCCACGCGCGCGGGGTCCGGGGAGGCGACGGCGAGGCCGACGTGGTGGCGCTTGTTCATCCGCCAGACGATCTCCGGGTCCGTGTAGGCGGAGGTGTCCGGCCACTCCTGGCGCGCGAGCGTCACCAACAGGCCACCGTGGTCGCGGCGCGCGTCGGGAGCGGTGTACTCATGGCCCCGCGCATCGGCCACCTCCACGCGCGCCCACTCGCGCCACAGGTTCACGCCGGTGGCCGCCTCCACCATCTCCACGATGTTGGCGCCGCCCACGCGCGCGGCCGTCTCCAGGAAGTACAGCTTGCCATCGTGATGGCCGCGGATGAACTCGGTGTGCAGCACGCCGCGCAGGATGCCGAACGTCTGCGCCACCACGGAGTTCATCGCGCGCAGCTCCTCCGCCTCGGCCGAGTTGCGGTCCAGCGTGCGTGTGGAAAAGAGCCCGCCGCCGTGGTACACGTCGAAGGGGGGATCGAAGTAGCCGTTGGCTTCGGCGAAGACGACTTCGCGCTTCCACACCACCGAGTCCACGTGGAAGACCTTTCCCGGTACGAAGTGCTCCAGCACGTGGAACGACTGCTTGTCGCCGAGCTCGTCCAACGCGCGCCAGAGCTGTTCGGAATCCTGGATCTTGCGGATGCCCATGGCTGAGGCGGCGGTGCGCGGCTTGAGCACCCACGGCGCAGGCACCCGGGCCATGTAGTCGCGCAGGCGATCGTAGTTGAGCACCGGCGCGAACTCGGGGACGCGGATGCCGGCCTCTTCGGCGCGCATGCGCATCGCCAGCTTGTCGCGGAAGTAGCGCACGGTGGTCTCGCCCATCCCCGGGACGCGCAGGTGCTCGCGTAGCGCGGAGGCCATCTCCAGGTCGTATTCGTCCAGCGGGACGATGCGCGCGATGTCTTCCGAGCGCGCCAGGTAGCTGACGCCGTGGAAGACGTCGTCCCGGTCGTAGAGGTCGGGCATGTAGTAGACCTCGTCGATCGCCTCGCGCGGCCAGTTCTCCTCGCGCAGCTTCTCCACCGTCAGGAGAAGGACGCGGCAGCCGAGCCGCTTGCACTCGCGGAGGAACTCTTCGCCCTTGAAGAACGAAGCGACGCAGAGGACGGTGACCGGGGGTGGGGCGTTCACGGATCTCGCTGGGAATGGGTGGCTCGTGCGCGGCTCGCCTCGCTCGCGACGCAGGGGATGTGCCCGGCACACCGCTTGACATAGGGGGTGGGGCTATGTAACGTGAATGTATACGGGGAGGGGGTATGTTGTGATGTCGGTTCGTACTTAGCGGAGACGTTCCCATGTCCAGTGCGGTTTCCATTCAGAATCAGCAGACCGGCGCGGCTCCGGAGGGCCGCGGACTCGGTCTTTCGCTGCTCGTCATCGCGACGGCGCAACTGATGCTCGTGCTCGACGACACCGTCGCGAACATCGCCCTGCCGAGCATCCAGCGCGACCTGAACGTCCCGGCCGCGACGCTGCCGTGGATCATCAGCGCGTACGTACTCGCCTTTGGCGCGCTGCTTCTCTTCGGCGGCCGGGCTGGTGACCTCTATGGCCGCAGGCGTGTGCTCCGCCTGGGCCTCGGCATCTTCACCCTGGCGTCCTTGCTTGGCGGGATGGGTATGAGCGCCGCGGCGCTGATCGGCTTTCGCGCTCTGCAGGGGGTGGGGGCGGCGCTGATCGCGCCAAACGTGCTGGCCTTGATCGCGACCACCTTCCCAGTCGGAAAGCCGCGGAATTCCGCGATGGCGGTCTATGCGGCCATGTCCGCGGTGGGAATGACGGTCGGTGTCCTGCTGGGCGGGGTCCTGACGGGTCTGCTCAGCTGGCGTTGGGTTTTCTGGATCAACGTCCCCATCGGCTTGGCCGTCCTGGCTGGCACCCGGCTCCTGGTGGAGGGGCAGCGTGGCGCCGGCCAGCTCCACTCCGTGGACGCGGTCAGCGGCGCCGGGGCAATGGGCGCGCTCGCGTACGGCATCACGCATGGAGGCGAGCATGGGTGGGGCGATGGCACCACTCTGGGCGCCTTCTTCGTCTCGGCGGTCCTGATGGCCCTTTTCGTCGGGCTGCAGACACGCCGTGCGCATCCCATGCTCCCGCTCGGACTGTTCCGCGACCGGAACCGGACCGGGTCGTACACCACGGTTCTCTTCATCGGTGGCGGGCTGATGGCGACGTTCTACCTCATGACGCAGTTCATCCAGGAGATCCTGAATTTCAGCCCGGTGATGGCAGGGCTGGCCTCGCTCCCGGTAAGCGTCGGGATCGTGCTGGCCGCCGGGATCAGCTCGAAGCTGCTGGAGCGCCTGGCCCCTCGGGCCGTGTCGGTGCCGGGGCTGCTGATCGCGGCGGGCGCGATGCTGTGGCTCTCGCGGCTCACTCCGGGTTCCTCGTACGGCGGTCACGTGCTACCGGGGCTCTTTCTGACGTACTTCGGGCTCGGAATGGGATTCATGCCACTTACGCTCACCTCGGTACACCGGGTCGAGGCGGAGCGGGCGGGCGTGGCCGCGGCCATGCTCAACACGGCCCAGCAGATCGGCGCCGCGCTGGGAGTGGCTGTCCTTGGGACGATTTCCAACCTCGCGGCAAACAGCCGCCTCTCTGGCGCCGCTCGGATCCTTCAGGAGCGCGGCACTGATGCCGCCATCGTGGCGCGGGCGAATGAGGCCGTGACTCATGGCTACGCGACGGCCTTCCTGGCCGGGACCGGTATGCTGGTGATCGCAGCGCTCGTGGTCGGCACGACGGTCACGACCCGCCGGGCTGAGGCGGCTCCAGGAGTGGCCGCCGCCCACTGAACCTGTTTGATGACTGTAAGCGCCGCGTGATGGTACCTGGGTGGATCGTCCCGTGACGGTTGCGAGTTGTTGCACATGGCATCCATTCTGTACCACCGCCACTGGGTGCGCTGCCGTATAACGGGGTGTGCGCACGTCGGGGACAAGAGGCTCCGGTGCGTGAAGTTGTATGCGACCGGGGTTCACCCATCGCCAAGTCCTTTTCCGCATGCACCTTCCATCCGCCCGCTGGGCGATCGCGGCCGCCATACTCGTCGTCGCGCTGGCGGCGTGGAGCCGGGTGCGGCCCTCCAACACGCGCGACTGGACGCCAGACAACGCGCGCCTGGCGTGGGCCGAGCTGAAGGGCGACTCGGTGGTCGTCCACAACGTCCGCAACGCGCGCTACCGGACGGAGAGCGATTACACCGTGGCGTGGGAGGACCGCGCGTACGACCTGCGGCGGCTGCGCACGGCGTGGTACGCGGTGGAGCCGTTCGAGGACGACTGGCGCGGGCCGGCGCACACCTTTGTGTCGTTCGGCTTCGACGACGGGCAGTTCCTGGCCGCGTCGGTGGAGATCCGCAAGGAAAAGGGGGAGACGTTCTCGCCGCTGAAGGGGCTGCTGAAGCGGTATGAGCTGATCTACGTGCTGGCCGACGAGCGCGACGTGGTGACGGTGCGCACCAGCCACCGCCGCGACCAGGTGTACCTCTACCCCGTCCGCGCCACCCCGGCGCAGGTGCGCGCGATGCTGGAGGACGTGCTGCGGCGCGCCACCGAGCTGCGCGAGCGCCCCGAGTTCTACAACACCCTCACCAGCAACTGCACCAGCAACCTGGTTCGCCACGTCAACCGCATCGCGCCGCGCCGGGTGCCGTGGAGCCCGCGCACCCTCCTCCCCGGCTACTCCGACGCGCTGGCCTACGACCTGGGGCTGATCGACACCGACCTTCCCTTCGCGCAGGCCCGCGAGCGCTTCCACATCAACGAGCGCGCCCTCAAGCACGCCGAAGATCCCGCCTTTTCGCTGCGCATTCGCGAGCACGGGCAATGAGGTTCGTGGGACTCGCCTGCCTCGCCAGCATGACTGTCGCCGATGCGTGGGCGCAGTCGGGCGATGCCGCGCGCCGCGACTCCGCCGTCCACCGCGTTCCGGAGATCCGCGTGGTCGCGACCCGTCCCGTCACGACGGTGGGTGGATCGAGCGCGATCGAGGTGCGTGTCGATTCGCTGGCGCTGCCCGTGGCGCCGACGGTCGCGGAGATGTTCCGGGAGATCCCGATGCTGCACGTGCGGACGAACTCGCGCGGCGAAGCGGAGATCTCGGCTCGCGGCTCGGAGTCACGGCAGGTCGCGGTCTTGGTGGACGGAGTGCCGCTGAACCTCGCGTGGGATGCGCGGACTGACGTTTCGGTGCTTCCCGCGGCCAGCGTGCAGGAGATCAGCTTCGTCCGCGGGCTCTCGTCAATGCTCTACGGTTCCAACGTGCTCGGGGGGGTTGTCGAGGTAGACGTGGGCAGGTCGTCGCTGCAGCCAGGGAGCCCTTCTCTGCGGGTGGCGTCCGGCATCGACCACGTCGGCGGATACGGCGGGTCGGCGGCGGTGAGCCTGCCGGGCACCGCGCGGGGTGGCGCGTGGCTGCTTCGGGCGGGCGGCGCGTTCCGGGATTCGCCGGGACAGCCGCTCGCGCGAGGCGTCGTCGAGCCCGTGCCCACCGATGGGCTGCGGCTGAACACCGACGTGCGCGATCGGAACGGCTTCCTCAGCGTCCGCTACCAGGGGGATGGTGGTGCGTGGATGGCGTTCTCCGGGTCGGCTCTCCGGGCGGAGCGCGGGATCGCGGCGGAGCTGGGGGTGGAGGATGCACGGTTCTGGCGCTACCCGCGCGTCTCCCGGTCGCTCGCCGTCGCGTCGGCCGGTACGGGGAATCGCGCCTCCCCGCTCGGCGGCTTCGGCGACGTGGAGATGAGCATCGGTGTGGACGCCGGGCGCACGGACATCGACGCGTACCCGTCGCGGGAGTACGGCGAGCCCAACGGCTTCGAGGACGGAAAGGATCGAACGCTCACGCTGCGGCTGCTCGCCGGCCAATCGGTGGGGTCGCGCGGCGAGCTGCGCGGCGCCTTCACGCTCGTCGAAGTCCGCCACGACGAGCTCCTTCCCGGCGAGGAGGCGCGCTACCGGCAGCGCCTGCTGAGCATCGGAGGGGAGAACCAGTGGCGGCTGGTGGGCTCCGCCAGCACCCCGCACAGCTTGCGGCTGAGCGTCGGCGGCGCCTTTGACGTCGCGGAGACACCGGAGTCGGGGGGACGCGAGCCGCGCCAGGACCGTCTCGAGGAGTGGGGGGCGCGGATCGGCCTCAGCGCGGCGCTGAACCGCGGGAACACCCTCCTGCACGCGGGCGCCAGCCGCCGCGGCCGCTTCCCCTCGCTCCGGGAGCTCTACTCCGGCGCCCTCAACCGCTTCCAGCCCAACCCGAACCTCCGGCCCGAGAAGCTCGTCGCGCTGGAGTCCGGAGTGACGACGCGGATCGGCGCGGGAGAGATCCAGGCGGTGGTGTTCCGCCACCAGCTCGACGATGCGGTGGTCCGCATCACCCTCCCCGACCGCAAGTTCCTGCGCGTGAACCGCAACCGGCTCACCAGCCAGGGCGTGGAGCTGCTGGCGACGCAGCAGCTCGGCTCCGTCGCGCTCGCGGGCGATCTGACGATCCAGTCCGTCGACCTGACGGATACCGCGGCGGGGGCGACGCACCGGCCGGAAAACCTTCCCGAGCTCTTTGGCCACGCGGAGGCGCGCTTTCCGCTCGCGCTCGGTCTCCGCGCCACGGCGGAGGCCGACTACACCGGCGACCAGTTCTGCATCCACCCCGGCACCGGCGACGATGCACGGCTGAATGCGGGCACGCAGATCAACCTTTCACTCTCCAAGACGTGGGCACTGCGCGCAACTTCCTGGCTCCGGCGCCTGGAAGCGCGCGTCGCGGCGGACAACGTGGGCGATGCGACCCGGTACGATCAGTGTGGCCTGCCGCAGCCCGGGCGTTTGATCCGGTTCCAGATCCAGCTCTTTTGAAGGTGTGCGGCCGGGTTGCCCATAAACGTACCAAACGGCTCCACGGGGTCACGCTCGCTACTCCGCTGTTGCCGAACTCACCTCTTCCACGAACCTCCGGATCTCCACGACGGCGGCGTCGAAATCGCGAATCGGCAGCTCGTTCTCCGCCGCCATACGCGCGAAGGGTTCTCGCCACTCCGCAGGGGGCACGATCACGGGAGGCCACTCATGGGTCGCGCGGCGCGCGAACACCTCTTCGCACGCTTCTCTCAAGGCCGCGTAGTTCGTTACCAGCGCCCGCATCAGCAGGAGGTCAACAAGATCGCGGAACCGGTCGTTTCTCCTCCCCGCGGGTGCCGGCTTGCTCATCGCATGGAATTTCTGGGCGATGTGGTGCCGGAGAGACAAGCATTCCACTTCCTCGGGTCCCGTGATCCCGAAGTCGTCGAGCAAGGGGAGCCCTGGCAGGAGGTCCACCTCGGTCTCGCCTTCGTTGCGCGCGACGTCCACCTCCAAGGTACCCCACTCGCGACCGTGGAACGAAACCTGGACCTTCACGCGCACAGCACCGTTCTTCATCCGGAGCTCTTCCCCCTTCCGGCGGAAGGTGAAGCCTTCATACGATCTGGCGAGGGAGTCTTCCAGCTCTTCCAGCAGCTCGCCCTGGTGCCGATTCAGGATGACGTCGAGATCCTTCGTTGCCCGAGCCCTGTCGCGAAGGCGCAACTCGAGCGCGACTCCACCCTTTAGGACGAAAGCCGGCGCGTCTCCGCTGTCGCGGGGAGTCTGGCGCAGGGCTCCGGCGATCGCCATGAACGAGATCCCCCGCCTTACACGGGCAACGTCCGCTCCCGTCTCCCGTGCGTAGGCGATGACGTACTTTGTCAGCGTCCTTTCCGACACCGGGGGCCTGACGGGCTTCTTCACGAATCCTCAGTGTTCCGGACTCCCCCCAGCAACTCCCTTTCGAGCGAGTCGGCTCGGCTCGCTCGCAAGAAGCCTGTGCGCCGGCCGTCGCGTATCGCCTGGCGAACCAGCGCCGGACCGAGATGGGCGGCGTGGCAGTCGCGGATGGTGCGCTCAGCGGTGGTAGCGGGAACGCCCTCGTACACGTGCCAGTCCGCGTCGTCCAGGTCGGCGCGATGGAGCACGAGCCACTTCGGCACCTCTCGCCTGACGCGAAAGGACTTCGGGACCGTGGCGTGGACCTGGGCCGGATTCACATCCGAAAGGCCGTAGAGTACCAGTGCGGACTCGTGCGAGATCACGGCGCGGGCGGAGAGCGGCCAGAGGGTCGCCTCGACGTACTGATCGAAGGTGGAGTGCGGAAAGCGGGTCAGGCGGTACAAACCCCAGCTCACCCGTTCCAGTACTCCTCTCTCCGCCATCTTCGCGAGCGTACGAGGGTCGATCTCCGCATCCACGGCCTGGGCAGCGGTGACGTAGCCGTTCTGTTCCTCGGCGATCTCGTAGATCGCGTTGTGCACTATGCCAGGCATGTTGGCGAAAGGTAGACTTTTTGTCGAACTTCTGTCAAAAAAAGGTAGCTGTTCGCGGGATAGGCGTCAATCGCGCCCTGGCAAAAGGTAGACATTCAGTCGAACTTTCGGCACGTACAAAGCGCCCAGACGTGAGGCCGGGCGCTTCCGGTTTTCTGCGTGACTGCTATGGGCGCGGCGTGCGGTCCCCGAGGAGCGCGTCGAGGCCGGCGGTCTGAGCCACGTCCAGCACGTAGGCCTCGTCGTCCGGCTTGCGCAGCCAGGGGAAGGCGAGGACGGGGACCGGGGCCAGGAGCTCGGAGAGGGCCTCCAGGTTGGTGGCTTCGGCGATGCCGGGCGTCTCGGGGCTCAGCGAGTTGAGCACGACGCCGCGCACGCGCAGGCCGGCGTCGTGGGCGGCGCGCACGGTGAGGAGGGTGTGGTTGATGGCGCCCATGCGGTTCCCCGCCACCACCACCACGTCCAGTTCCCACTGCACAAAGAGCCCGTCGAACGCCACGTCGCGCGTCAGGGGGACGAGCAGGCCGCCGGCGCCCTCCACCAGCACGGCGTCACGCCCCTCCGCGAGGCGGGCGAAGGCGGCGTCGAGCAAGCCCAGGTCCACCTCGGTGCCGGCGCGCGCGCTGGCCACCCAGGGCGCAAGCGGTTCGGCGATCAGCACGGGGCGCACGTCCGCGATTGGGTCGCCGCCGCCGGCCGCGGCCTGAAGGCGGCGGGCGTCGCTGGCGGGATCGTCTGGCTTCACGCCGGCTTCCACCGGCTTCATGGCGGCCACGCGCAGCCCGCGGCTGCGCAGGATGCGCAGGAGCACGGTGGCGATCATCGTCTTCCCCACCCCGGTGTCGGTGCCGGTCACACCCAGTCGGATCATGCGCGCTCCAGGAAGCGTTCGGCGAGATGCACGTGCCGCTGAGGTGGTGGCGGTGCGGCAGGGCATCAGGGAAGGTACGGTCCCAGCCCGGCAAGCGGAATGCCCCACGTGCGGATGCGAGACTTGCACCGGCGGCGCGGCGCGAACAATCTTCAGCGGAACTCCGCACGGTTCCCCGTCCCTTCCAATCACGAACGTTGCCCTGATGAGAACCGCGAATCCCGCGCTCAACGAACGCACCTTCTCCCGCGGCCACGTGGCCGCCGGCGAGGGGGTGATGACCATCGAAGGGGCGGTCAACCGCACCATCATCCTGGTGGGGATCCTGCTGGTGGCGGGCGCCTTCGCCTGGGACCGCGCCGCGAACGCCGATCCCATGGCCGGCGGACTGGTGATGATCGGGGCGATCGGCGGCTTCGTGGTGGCGCTGGTCACCATCTTCAAGCCGCGCGCGGCGCCGGTGACCGCGCCGCTCTACGCCGCGCTGGAGGGGCTGGTGCTGGGTGGGGTCTCCGCGTTCCTCAACCAGCAGTTCGCCGGGATCGCCATGCAAGCCGCGGCGCTCACGGCGGGGACGCTCTTCTGCCTGCTCGTTGCCTACCGCAGCGGCCTGATCCGCGCCACCGAGAACTTCAAGCTGGGGGTCACGGCGGCCACGGGCGCGATCGCCATGCTGTACATCGTGAGCCTGGTGATGCGCATGTTCGGCACCGAGATGCCGCTGCTTCACGACAACAGCATGATGGGGATCGGCCTCAGCCTCTTCATCGTGGTGATCGCCGCGCTCAACCTGGTGCTGGACTTCGACTTCATCGAGCAGGGCGCGGAGGCGGGGCTGCCGCGCTACATGGAATGGTACGCAGGCTTCGGCCTGCTGGTGACGCTGGTCTGGCTGTACCTGGAGATCCTGCGGCTGCTGGTGAAGCTGCGGAGCGATGATTGAACGGAAAAGGTTCAGGATGACAGAATGTGGGGGATGACCACGGGTCTCCAACGCGCTTCCGCACTTCCGCACTTGCCCTCCGCTGTTTCGACGCGGAGACCCGCGTCCGCGCCACCGGCCACGGGTTTGCAGTGCCGGGAGTGACCACAGTGGACACCACCCCGATCGAGGAGAGACGATGGCGAAGAACGATGCGGCGCTGATGGCCGCGCTCAATGACCTGCTCCAGCTCGACCACGACGCGGTTGCCTCGTACCAGGTGGCGATCGACGCGGTGTCCACGGAGACGCTCAAGCGCAAGCTCCGCCAGTTCAAGCGCGACCACCAGCGGCACGTCGCCGAGATTGGCGAGCTGGTGACGGCGCGCGGCGGAACGCCGGTGACGGCGCCGCACCTCTCCACCGGGATGCTGAAGCTGGCGGTGCAGGCCCTCGGCGCGGCGGGCGGCGACCGCGCGGTGCTCCTGGCCTTCCGCACCAACGAGTGGGAGAGCGCCAACAAGTACGCCCGCGCCGCCGGCCGCCGCTTTCCGCCCGAGGTGCGCGAGGTGATCCGCCGCGGCGCCGAGGACGAGGCCAAGCACTACAAGTGGGCCGTCGACTCGCTGGAGAAGCTCGGCGCGGGCGACACCACCGTCCTCGGCCGCGTGGAGCAGGTGATGGAGCGGCTCCACGGCGGCGCCGCGCTCGGACTGGAAGCGGTCGAGCGGCTGGTGGCCTCCACGCGGGCGACCGTGGCCGCGCGCAGGGAAGCCGGCGCCAGGAAGGCCCCCCGCAAGCGCTCCGCCTCCGGCGGCGGCACGGGCGCGGCGAAGAAGAGCAGCGGCGCCAGGAAGAGCACGTCCGGCGCGGCCAAGAAGAGCAGTTCGGACAGCGCGAAGAAGAGCTCGTCCGGTGCCAGGAAGAGCACTTCGGGCGCGGCGAAGAAGACGTCTGGTGGCGCGAAGAAGAGCACGCGGAGCTCGGGCTCATCGTCGTGAGCCTCGCCACCCGCGGGGCCGGGGGATGACGCCGGTCCCGCGCGGGAGGTGCGGATGAGTGACGCCGCGGCGGTAGTGGTCGTGGGGGGTGGCGTGATCGGCTCCAGCATCGCGCTGCACCTGCGGGAGCGGCTCGGCGGCGCGCGCGTGGTGGTGGCCGAGCGCGATCCGGCCTACACTCGCGCGTCGTCGCGCCTGGCGACGGGGGGGATACGCCAGCAGTACGGATCGCCGCTCAACGTCGCGCTGGCGCGGCACAGCGTCGGCTTCTACAGGCGCTTCGACGAGCTCACCGCCGCCACGCCACGCCCGACGCGCGCCTGGTTCCGCGAGCGCGGCTACCTCTTTCTGGCCGACGCGGAGGGCGCGCCCGGGATGGAGCGGCGATTCAAGGCGCAGCGCGAGAGTGGCGCAGCGTGCGAGCTGTGGACGCCGGACCGCATCCGCGCCGAGGTGCCGGGGCTGCGGGTGGACGACATCGTGCTCGGCATCTTCGGACCGGAGGACGGCTACCTCGATCCGCGCGAGGTGCTGGCCGGCCTCCGCGCGCTGGCGGAGCACGCCGGCGCCGAGTACGTGCACGGCGAGGTGGTGGAGGTGGAGCGGAGCGGCGGGCGGGTCTCTGGGGTGAGGCTGAAGACGGCCGGGGGCGAGCGGCGCATCGAGGCGCCCGTCGTGGTGAACGCGGCCGGCGCCTGGGCCGCTTCGGTGGGGCGTGCGGCGGGGGTGGAGGTCCCAGTCACCCCGGTCCGGCAGCACCTCTTTCGGCTGGATCTGGAGGAGGGGCTGCCGTCGTCCATCCCCATGATCTTCGACCTGGACGGGACGCACTGGCGGCTGGACGACGCGCGCTCCCCCGGCGCGCCGGACCGCCTGGTGATCGGCCGCTCGCGCCCATCCGAGCCGCCGGGCGAGAACTTTGCCTGCGACGAAGGCCGGCTCGACGATATGCTCCAGACGCTCCGGAGCCGCTACCCGGTAGCGCGGGTGCGGTCGGTGGCGGAGGCGTGGGCCGGGTTGTACGAGATGACGCACGACCACAACGCGCTGCTCGGCGAGCACCCGTCGCTTCCCGGCTTCGTGGTCGCGGCGGGCTTCAGTGGCCACGGCCTCATGCTGGCGCCCGCCGTCGGCCTCGCCGTCGCGGAGCTCATCGCAGGCGACCGCCCCACGTTCGACATCGCGCCGCTGGCGGTGGACCGCTTCGAGCGCGGCGAGCTTTTTCTCGATGGCGCGCTGATCTGAACTGCAACTGCTTGTCTCTGTGTGAAGCGGCGGTTCGAGGTCGGACTCACAGCTACGTAATCGGCAGATTGCTCGCCGCCTGAAGTGCCTAACGGACTTCTGTTCGCGGCGAGCTCTGCCATAGCACGTGCGTGATCATCCAGCGGCCGTTTTCCTTGCCCAGCAGCAGGTAGTCCGTCCCCCACCACGCGGTCACCTTGACGCTCGCAGTCTGGTCCTGCACGTCGTAGATGACAATGTCGCGCGGCGCGTTCGGGGGCGGCCCGCCGCGGCCGGCCCTCACCCCGGCGGCGTAGCGCATGAACCCCTCGTACGGCATGGCGGAAGCCCGATACGCCGCCTCGTTGGGCCCGCGCGCATAACCGTTCTTGCGCACGTTCGGCGACACGCTGCGCACCAGCTTGGTGCTGTCTCCTTCGTAGAAGCCCTCGACGTAGTCCAGCGCCGCCCGGCGCACCTGCTCGCGGTCGGTGGACTGCTGCGCGCGCGCGGGAAGGACCGCCGCAAAGAGGAGGATCAGGACGAGTGCAAAGCGCCGCATGATTCCGTTTTCCAGGTAAAGGGTTGGATGCTACCGTTCGCCGCGCGAGCGGGTCCGCACGAGCTCTTCGACGGCGAGGCGGCGGCCGGCGCGGGCGTTCATCCGCTCCGCGAACGATGCGGTGACGCCGTGGTTGCGCAGCCGGATCAGGAGCTCGGCGGAGAGGCCGCCGTAACCGAGCGTGCGCATCTCCCGCAGGTAGCCCGGGTTCACGCCGCTGTTGCTCAGCCGCATGAGTGCTTCCAGGGTGCCGAGCCGGTAGCCCAGCGCGCCCATCTGACGCAGGTAGAGGAGATCCGCGCCGCTCATCCCCGCGCGGTCCAGCGCGGCGGTGGTGGGGCGGGCGTACCCCTGCGCCGCCAGCTCGTCCAGGTAGGCGAGGGCGACGCCGTGCCGCGCCATCGAGAACTGCTGCGCCGGCGTGGGCCGCTGCATCCCGCGCCGCTCCAGCTCCGCGGCAAAGGCGGGATCGGGGGTGAAGGTGAAGCGGCCCCTGCCGCGTCCTCCCGCGAAGCTCCCCGCGAACTCAAAGGTGCCCGGGTCCTGGCGCAGATGGAATCGTGCCGGCGCGCTGGAGGCGAGTTGCTCCGGCCCGAGCCCCGCAAAATCGGCCAGCGGCACGTAGCGGGTGTTGAGCCCAGGAGTGTGCAACGCGAGGTGCACGCCCCTGACGCCCTCCAGCTCCGGCATGCTCGCCTCGGAATGCGTGGCGGCGCGCATCACCCAGTCGCCCGCCAGGGGCGGCTGGGCAGCGGCGGGAAGGGCGAAGAAGAGGAGCGCGGCGGCGATCGATCGGGGGCTCATGGTACCTGCCTGCGCACACGGTCGCGCAACTGGAGGAGCTCGTAGGGCGAAAGGCGCCGGCCGCCCTGGTTCGCGAGGCGGATGAAGTCCGGGGTGACCCCCGCCCTGCGCAGGTCGACGAGCTGTGCGATGGTGAGCTGCGTGTAGCCCAGGCCGCCGAGCGCTCGCGCGTACGCCATCGGCACGCTGAAGATGCGGCGCGCGACGAGCTGTTCCACCGACAGGTCCGTGTAGCCCAGCCGCCGCAGCTCGCGCACGTCGTTCGGAGCCACGTAGAAGATGCGCAGCGACACGAGCTGCTCTGGCGTGAGTCCGGCGTAGCCCAGGCCGCGGAACTCCCGTGCGTACGCCAGGCTGGCGCCGTGCACCAGCAGATGGAGCTGCTCCTCCGCTGTGGGCCGCACGAAACCCTCCCGCGCCAGCGCGTCCGCGAAGCCCGCGCCGGGCGTATACGCGCACGTCCCTGTTCCGCTCCCCCGGGCGACGACGCCGCTGCACTCAAGCGTGCCGGGATCGCTGGCGAGGCGGAAGCTCACCGGCCCGCCATCCGCGGAGGCCAGCAGCGCCTGATCGAGCCCCTGCAGATCCTCGAGCGGGCGCGAAGAGCCGGTGCTGGTGCGCTTGCCATCCGGCTTGCGATACCGGATGATGATCTGGCGCGTGTCCGTGGCGGCCGGGCGGCCGCCGGGTGCGATCATCCAGGTGACGTCGCTGGGCGCCTGCGCCGTGGCAGGCTCCGCCGCGGCGAGAGCGAGGACCGCCAGCGCGGCCATGTGTCGGGTCATGGATCGATCCTTCAGAATGGTTCGGTGGAGCCGGTGCGGCCCCGCGCTCTGTTTCGTGCTCCGCTCAGCCCGCCCCCGCCAGCAGCCGGCTCAGGTCCACCCCCTGCCAGAGCCGCTCGCGCATGGCGCGCGTCTCGGCCAGGGCCGATGCGCCGCGCATGGTGACCGTGAAGACGCGGCGCGACCCTTCGCCCGGGGTGCGGCCGGAGCCCAGCAACCCCTTCGCCTCCAGCCTGTCGAGCGTGGCGTACACCGCCCCGATCGTCACTTCGCGGTCCGTCACCCGCTCGATCTCGCGGCGCACCGCCATCCCATACGCATCGTCGCGCGTGCGGACGACGGCGAGCATCACGTGCTCCTCAAAGGTCCCAAGCGGCGAGTCTGCGCTCACGATCCGGCTCCAAAAAGAAGGGAAAGTCCTGAGTCCTGAGTGCCAAGTGCTAAGTAAAAACGCACTAACGCACTCACGCACTTCCGTTCAGCACTTAGCACTTGGCACTTAGCACTTAGCACTTAGCACTTGGCACTTAGCACTTAGCACTTCTTTCCATCATTGCTCCCGCAGCACGTGCGCGGGGTCGATCCGGCTCGCGCGGCGCGCGGGGAGAAAGGCCGCCAACAGCCCGGCCCCCAGCAGGATCGCCGTCGCGCCGAGGAGCGAGAGCGGGTCCGCGGTGCCGACGCCGTACAGCAGGCTGCCGAGGAGGCGCGCCATCACCAGGAAGCCGATCAGCCCCAGCACGATGCCGGCGCCCACCAGCGTGCCGCCGCGCCCCACGATGTGCCGCACCACGTGCGCCGGCTGCATCCCCAGCGCGATGCGGATCCCCCAGTCCCGCTTGCGGCGCGTCACCAGGTGCGAGACGACGCCGTACACCCCGATCGTCCCCAGCGCCAGCGCCACCATCCCGAGCAGGGTGAGCAGCGACATCACCTGCCGCGCGGGGCCGATGGCGCGATCGAAGACGTTCGCCATCGTCGTCTGGTCCTGGATGGCGACCTGCGGCAGGGCGCGCTGGATGGCGCGGCGCGCGGGGTCCAGGATGGCGGCCGGATCGCGCCCGTCGCGCATGCGGATGACCACCGTCTGGCCGGGAAGGAGCCAGAGCGCCTGTTCGTACGACATGTAGCGCGCGGGCACCGGCTCCGGCTTGAGATCCGCTTCGGCCGCGTTCCCCACCACGCCCACCACGCGGTCCCAGCGCTCGCTGAAGCCGATCATCTCCCCGATGGGGTCGCGCCCGGGGAAGAACTTGTCGGCCAGCGCCTGGTTGATGACCACCGCGCCCTCGGTTGCGGCGGCGTCCCGGTCCGTCTCCAGCAGCCCGCGCCCGCTGCGGATGGGGATACCCATCGTGCGGAAGTAGTCCGGCGAGACCACGCGGAAGGCGGTGTTGGCGTCCTCCAGCTCCGGTTGCCGCTGGATGGTGAGCCCCCAGTTGTCGCTGGAGCCGCGCAGGGGGAGCCGCTGCGTCGCCGCCGCTGCCTCCACGCCGGGGAGGGCGCGCAGCGCGTCCAGCAGCTCGCGCATCACCTGCGGCCGGCGCGCCGGCTCGGTGGCGGAGGGCATCACCACGTCCAGCACGGCGAGCCCCTCCACCCGAATGCCGGGATCGATGGCGCGCAGGTTCCGCACGCTGCGGATCAGCAGGCCGGCGCCGGCCACCATCAGCAGCACGAGCGCCACCTGCGCCACCACCAGCCCGCTCTCCACGCGCCCGCCCCGCCCGCCGATCCCGCCCGTCCGTGTCCTCGTCAGCCGCGACTGCAGGTCGCTGCGCGCGACCGAGAAGCCGGGCACCATCGCCACCGCCGTCGCCGCCGCCAGCGCGATGCCGATGGCCGCAGCGAGCAGCGCCCAGTCGATGGTGGCGGCCTCGGCCAGCGCGCCGAGCGGGAGGGCGGCCGCCAGGAAATTGAAGCCCGCCAGCGCCATCAGCGCACCCATCACCCCCGCCATCGCCCCGATCACCAGCGACTCCACTACGAGCTGGATCAGCAGCCGCCGCCGGCCCGCGCCCAGCGCGCTGCGCACCGCCAGCTCAGTCCCGCGGCTGTCCACCTGCCCCAGCATCAGCGCCGCCACGTTGACGCTGGCGATGAGGAGGATGACCGCCATCGCCGCGAACGTCGCCAGCACCGCCGGCCGGATGTCGCCGACGAGCCGGTCGCGCAGCGGGGTCAGCGTGGGGTTCGCCCGCTTGTCCCACTCCCCCTCGGGATAGTCGAACTGGGCGTGCATCAGCTTCATGACGCGCGCGAGCTCGGGGCCCATCCGGTCCATCCGCGTGCCGGGGCGCATCCGGCCGATCAGCCCCCAGTTGCCGCTCCCATCCTCCGGATCGAGCTGCTCCGCGAGCCAGACGCGAACGGTGGGATCGGGAAACCAGAAGCCGCGCGGCATCACCCCCACGACGGTACGCTTGACCCCGCCCAGCTCGATCTGCTCGCCGACGATGGACGGGTTCGCGCCCAGCTCCCGCCAGAGCGAATGGCTGAGCACCGCCACCGGCTCAGCCGTGTTGCGGTCGTCGCCCGGCCGGAAGCCCGGCCCGACCGATGGCCTGACGCCCAGCACCTGGAAGAGCTCCGCCGTCCCGGCGACCCCCTTCACCAGCTGAGCGGGCGCGTCGCCGAGCTGCATCGGCACGTCGCGCGCGCGGAAGGCGGCGAGGTGCTGGAAGCCCTGGATGGTGGGGCGCAGCTGGAGGAACTCGGCCTCGGACCAGCCGCCCTCGGCCCAGAACACCGCTACCTCCTGCTCCGCCTTCACGGGGAGCGGCTCCAGCAGCAGCCGCTTGGCGATGCCGTACACCGCCGCCGTGCCCGCCACGCCCAGCGCGAGCGTGAGCACCGTGAGCGCCGTGTAGGTGGGGCGCTTCCGCAGGCGGCGCAGCGAGAACTTCACGTCTTGACCCCAGTCCTGGAACATGGCTCCCCTCGGTTGATCCCAGTTCGCCCGCGGCTCGAACCCGTTCCAGCCGCGCCACCATCCCCGCCCCGCCAGCTCCGGCGCGGAGGCCAGCACCTGCCGCCACACCCACCGCCCCGCCGCCCGCCGCCCCTGCGACTGCACGCGCTCCCGGTGCTCCGCCGCCAGGTCGCCCAGCACCTCCTGCCGCTCCGCGTACGGCAGCAGCAGGCGCAGCAGCGCGGCGGGAACGCGCGGGAGATCGGAATCGATACGGGGCATCGGAGGGTTTCTACAATGTAGAAAATGGGAGTGCGCGGCGTCCACAACTCGTATGATACCTGGAACGCGCAAAAGGTTTATACGGCCGCTTCCGCAGTATGGCCGCGGCTTCGCGCTCAGGTCAAGAACTGCATGGCCTCACACAGAGACACAGAGGGTACGGAGAGAACCGAGAAGAGGTTTCTCCGCGGCTTGTAGTTCCCCTCTGCGCCCTCTGTGTGATGCCTTCGCACCGCCCTTGCGTCACGTCGGGCGAGCGGCTCATCTTCGCGCCGGCACGTGATCGGCGGGCGTGCGCGCGGGGGCTCACATCCAGGGGGACGCGGGAGGTGACTGGATCGAGCGAGGTGCCCAAACCGACCCGGTTGTACCGCATCGTGCATGTGGACAACCTTCCGACGCTGATCCAGCGCGGTGCGCTGCACGCTCCCAACTCCACGCCCGCGGACGGCCTGCCGTACCGTACGATCCACAACACCGCGGTGCAGTCGAACCGAAGCGTGCGGCGAGTGCCGTGTGGCCCCGGCGGGACGATCCACGACTACGTGCCGTTCTACTTTGGTCCGCTCTCGGTGATGCAGCTCAACCTGCACACGAGCCGGGTTGCGGGGTACGAACAGGGACAGGCTCCGCTGGTGTATCTGGTCACCACGGTCGAGCGAGTGTTGGAGGCGCGGCGCCCCTGGGTGTTTGCCGACGGGCATGGGTTGGCCGCGATGACCAGCTGGTACGATGACCTGGCGAAGCTCAGCGAAGTGGACTGGAGCCTGGTGGGCGAGCGGTACTGGAGGGACACGCCAGACGACAATGACCGCATGCGGCGGAAGCAGGCCGAGTTCCTGGTATGGGAGCACCTGCCGTGGAGTGCGATCCGCGGTATCGCGGTGTTGAATGGGAGGGTGAAGGGGCAGGTCGAGGAGACGCTCGGCAACTACCCGGGTGCGCATGCGCCGCGGGTGCTGACCAAGCGGAACTGGTACTACTGACGAGGAGCCGGCGACGTGATTCGGACTGCGCATGGGAACTTGCTGGAGGCTCCGGTCGAAGCCCTGGTCAACACGGTGAACTGTGTCGGCGTCATGGGTAAGGGGATCGCGCTCCAGTTCAAGCAGGCGTTCCCCGCCAACTACAAGGCGTACGAGGCTGCGTGCAACGCGAACATGGTCGCGCCGGGACGCATGCTGGTACACGACCATGGGATGCTCATCCATCCCCGCTACGTCATCAACTTCCCCACGAAGCGGCACTGGCGGGGCGACTCGCGCATGGAGGACATCGAGACCGGGCTCACCGCGCTGGTGGAGGAGGTCCGGGAGCGCGGCATCCGGAGCATCGCGGTGCCGCCGCTCGGGTGCGGGCTCGGCGGGCTCGACTGGGCAGAGGTGAGGCCGAAGATCGAGGCCGCCTTCACCGCTCTTCCGGACGTCGAGGTGCTCCTGTACGAACCGTCCGGCGCGCCTGCCGCGAAGGCGATGCCGGTGCGTACCGAAAAGCCGAAGATGACCGCCTCCAGGGCGCTCTTCATCAAGCTGATGGAGAGCTACGAGGCGCTGGACTACAGCAGGACGCTGCTCGAGGTGCAGAAGCTAGCGTACTTTCTGCAGGCCGCCGGCGAGCCGCTTCGGCTGAAGTACGAGCCGGGCATATACGGACCCTACGCCCACAACCTGAACAAGGTGCTCGAGGCGATGGAGGGCCACTACGTCCGCGGCTATGGCGACAGCCAGCGCCCGGATGCCGAGATCGAGCTCCTCCCCGACGCGGTGGAAGCCGCGGAGGCATACCTTGACGTTGATTCCGATTCGCGGCGCCGCCTGGAGCGCGTGGTGGCGCTGATCGAGGGGTTCGAGACGCCGTACGGAATGGAGCTGCTGGCCACCGTGCATTGGGCCGGGGTGCACGGCGGCCGCGAAGGCGGAGCACCAGCCAGGGACGCTGCGCAGGCGGTGGCGATCGTCCACGCCTGGAATCCGCGGAAGCAGCGGATCTTAAAGCCGCGTCACGTCGCCACCGCGTGGGATCGCCTGACAAGTCTGGGTTGGCTGGATACCCCGTCAAATATCAAGAGGGCCCAGAGCACAACTCTGCTCTGAACGCCCGATCCGCCTTGGTCCCGCTGATCAGTCCGCGCGCAGCGCCTGCATGGGATCGACGCGGACGGCGCGGCGGGCGGGGAGATAGCTGGCCAGGAGCGCAACCACCGCCAGGGTGACCGCCACGCCGGTGAAGGTGAGCGGGTCGAGGGGGCTGACGCCGATCAGGAAGCTCCGCAGGAAGCGCGTGATCCCCGCCGCCATCAGGAGGCCGGTCGCGGCGCCGCCCGCCGCCAGCAGCGCGCCGCGGCCCACCACCAGCCGCATCACGTCGCGAGCGGACGCGCCCAGCGCCAGCCGGATGCCGAACTCGCGCGTGCGCTGCGCCACCTGGTACGCCAGCACGCCGTACACCCCGATCCCCGCCAGCGCCAGCCCCAGCACCCCGAGCACCCCCACCAGGATCGCCGCCACCCGCTGCGGAAGGAGGGTGAGGCCCACCATCGCGGCGAGCGCCGTCTGGTTCTCCACCGCGACGTCGGGATCGAGCGCGCGCACCTCGCGGCGGATCATCTCGTGCAGCCCCGCGCCATCGCCGCGCACGTGCAGCATCATCCGCGGCGAGTACGACTGCGCAAAGGGGAAGAAGGCGAACGCGCGCGGCTCCTCGCTCACCGAGACGTACTTGCCGTCGCGCGCCACACCCACCACCTCCCACTCCTCGCTGCCCCTGCGCAGCCGCTTCCCCAGCGGGTTCTCGCCGGGCCAGAGCCGCTCCGCGAGACGCTGGTTCACCACCACCACGCGCGGCGAGCCGGGCCGGTCCGCATCCGTGAACGCGCGCCCCGTAGCCAGCGGAATGCGCAGGGTGGGGAAGTAGCCCGCGTCCACCACCGCCATCGAGACGTTCACGCGCCGGGGCTCCGCGGCGCCGGGGATGACCGCCTCCACGTCCTCGCCGCGGCTGGAGCCGGCGAGGAGCGCCAGGTCGGTGAGCCCCGCGCCCGCCACGCCGGGAAGGGCGCGCACGCGCTCGGTGAGCTGCCGGTAGAAGTCACCGCCGCGCGCCTCGTCGTAGCCGTGCGGGCCCAGGTCGGTGGTCGAGACCAGCACGCCCTCGGGCCGGAAGCCGGGGTCGACGGCCAGCCCGTGCCGCAGCGTGCGCGCGAACAGCCCGGCAATCACCATCAGCAGCACCGCCATCGCGAGCTGCGCCGCCACGAACAGGCTTCGCCCGCGCACGCGCCCCGTCACCAGGTGCGAGGCCCCCTCCTTCAGCCCGGGAAGAGGCTCGGGGCGGGTGGCCTGCAGCGCCGGCACCAGCCCGAACCCGATCCCCGTCGCCGCCGCGATGGCCAGCGAGAACGCGAGCACGCGCAGGTCGGGCGTGACCTCGAAGACGATGCGCTCCGCCACCGGAAAATCGATGCGCCCGAACGCGCGCGTCACGGCGAAGGCCAGCAGCATCCCGCCCACGCCGCCCGCCAGAAAGAGCACCAGGCTCTCCGTCACCAGCTGCCGAACCAGCCTTCCGCGCCCGGCACCGATCGCCAGCCGCACCGCCACCTCGCGCCGGCGGGCCACGGCGCGCGCCAGCAGCATCCCCGCGATGTTGGCGCTGGCGATGAGGAGCACCAGCGCGCCCGTCGCCAGCAGCATCCCCAGGAAGCCGGCGAGCGGACGCCGCGCGTTGCCGGGGAGCCCCGTCATCTGCTCCAGGGCAGCGCCGGACACCTTCGTATGTGGCTCCTCGGGCGGGATGGACTTCGCCATCGCCTGCACGCGCGCCGCCGCGGCCCCCGGCTCCACCCCGGCCGCCAGCCGACCAAAGGGCACCACCCAGTCCTCCAGCGAGCCGGCGCGCGCGGCGGCGCGGTACGCCTCGAACGGCACCCACACCTCGGTCACCATCCCGGTGATGGTGCCGTCGAAGCCGCGCGGCGCCACCCCCGCGATGGTGAAGGGCGTCCCGTTCAGCACCACCACCCCGCCAATCACCGCGGGATCGCTGGCGAACCGCTCCCGCCAGAAGCGGTGGCTCAACACCGCCACCGGCTCGCTGTCCGCCGTGAAGAGGCGCCCCGCCGCCGGCCGCAGCCCCAGCACCTGGAAGTAGTTCGCCGACGCGACCATGGCCCCCGCCGGCACCGCGCCGCTCCCGGTGCGCACCGACAGGTTCAGGTACCGGTGGGCCGCCAGCCCGCTGAAGAGCGCGGGGGTCGCCGCCCGGTAGGCCAGGTAGCGCTCGTACGGCATGGAGGTCCCCTCCGCGCCGCTGTGCACCCGCCCCACCCGCTCCTCCTGCACGGTGAAGAGCCGCCCGGGCTCGTGCACGGGGAGCGGCTTCAGCAGAAGGGCGTTGACGACGCTGAACAGCGCCGTCGTAGCCCCCACGCCCAGCGATACCGTGAGCACCGCGACGAGCGTGAACCCCGGGCTGCGCGCCAGCGTCCTCACGGCGTAGCCCGCGTCCCGCCCCGCATCGCGCAGCCACGACAGCCCGCGCCCGTCGCGCATCCCCTCGCGGTGCCTCTCCACCCCGCCGAACGCGACCATCGCCCGCCGCCGTGCCTCGCGCGGGCTCATCCCGGCGCGCACGTTCTTCTCCGTCTCCATCTCGATGTGGAAGCGGAACTCCTCGTCCATCCGCGCCTCGCTGCCGCCGGGGCGTGCCAGTGACCGCAGGCGCGCGGCCGCTCCTTTCATCCAGCTCATGGCTTCACCGTGGGTGCGGAGTGTTCAGGAGGTGCGGAGGACGACTTCGACCGCGGCGGCGAAGCGGCGCCAGCTCTCGGTCTCGTCGCCGAGCGCGCCGCGGCCGGCGGGGGTGAGCGAGTAGAAGCGGGCGCGCCGGTTGTTCTCGGTGCTCCCCCACTCGCTTTCGATCAGCCCGCTGTGCTCCAGCCGCTGAAGCGCCGGATACAGCGACCCCTGGTTGACCTCCAGCTCGCCCCCGGTCACCTGCTGGATGCGCTGCCCGATTCCCCACCCGTGCATCGTCCGCAGGGCGAGCGTCTTGAGCACGAGGAGGTCGATCGTGCCGCGCAGTACGTCTGACTGTGAGGTAGGTGCCATGGCGTGCCGGTGTGGATGCTTTCTTCTAGACGGCTAGAGGAAGAGATGCGGTATTCTCTTCTAGATGTCAAGAGGAACGTCGGGGCGGGTGGCACGCGGCGGCGCGGGGGATGGCACGGGCAGCCACGTGGGGCGGCCCCTACCGGTTCGGTGCGGAGGGCGCGGATCGAGGTGGGGGCAGGAGCGGGCAGACACGCAGGTCTGCCCCTACCGGTTCTGGGCGTGAGGCGATGGTCGAGAGAGGGCGGAGGGTGGGCGCGATGAATCGCGCCCCTACGCCCCCAAATCCAACCCCCGCAACAGCTTCCAACAAGACTCTGGCGGACCTCTCCGGAGCGGCCTACCTTGCTTGCGTTCCAGCGACAACTCGGTCCACATTCGCGCCCCGCCGCACCTCCGGCGTGTAGGCGCGCGTTTCCCCCCGCCGCCAGACGCGCGGCGGAGCGCAGGCCCCGCAGTTCCCTCACGCCCGGAATGCATCCGGGAACTCCACGAAACGGCAAACCCGGCGAAAGCCGGTGACGCAAAGCTACGAGGCTACCGCGGGCTCCCCGCCCGCCACGCCAGTCGAGCCGCCGATCGAGACACCCCACCATGTACCCAACCCACACACACCGCCTCCGCCTCCGGTGGCACCCGCTCGCCGTCATCGCCGCGATGCTGCTCGCGCTCCCCGCGGCGGCGCAGGGCACCCACACGTTCGCGTCCTCGATCGGGGACCCGGCGGACGAGCTGCGCGCCCGCCGCCTGCTGATTCCCGTGGAGGGAGTCACTGCGGCGCAGCTGCGCGACACGTACAACTCCGCGCGCTCGGGCGGCCGCGTGCACGACGCCATCGACATCCACGCCCCCCGCGGCACCCCCGTGCGCGCGACCGCCGATGGCACCATCCGCAAGCTGCACTCGAGCGACAGGGGCGGCCATTCGCTCTACCAGATGGACGACGACGGCCGCACGCGCTACTACTACGCCCACCTCGACCAGTACGCGGACGGGATGACCGAGGGACGACGCGTGCGCCGTGGCGAGGTGATCGGCTACGTGGGCGATACGGGGAACGCGCAGCCTGGCGACTATCACCTGCACTTCTCCATCGCCATCCTGCACCACCCGTCCCGCTGGTGGGAGGGGACGAACGTCAATCCGTACGACGTGCTCGCGCGCGATCCGTCGCGCCTGGCCCACCGCGGCCAGTGAGCTGATCTGAAGCCCCGGCCGCTCGGCCGGGGCTTCCTGGTTTGACAACCACGCGGCGCGACCCGGATCGTACATCCATGAGCGACTCCATCGATCCCCAGCCCTTCACCCTCCGCCCGCACCGTCCCGGCGACATGGGATGGGTGGTGCACCGCCACGGCGTGCTCTATTGGCAGGAGTACGGGTGGGACGAGCGCTTCGAGGCGCTGATCGCGGAGATCGTCGCCCGCTTCGTCCGTGAGCTCGATCCGGCGCGCGAGCGCTGCTGGATGGCCGAGCGCGAGGGCGAGATCGTGGGCTCCGTCTTCCTGGTGCGCGACCCGGAGCGCGAAGGAGTCGCCCGGCTGCGCCTCCTCCTGGTGGAGCCCTCCGCGCGGGGGCTAGGGATCGGCCAGCGCCTGGTGCGGGAGTGCACCCTCTTTGCGCGTGAGGCCGGATACCACACCCTTTCCCTCTGGACCAACCACGTGCTGGTGGGCGCCCGCCGCATCTACGAAGCGGAAGGGTACCGGCTGGTGCACCAGGAGCCGCACGAGAGCTTCGGCAAGCCGCTCATCGCGCAGACGTGGGAGCTCGCGCTGTAATCCCGCCGTAGTAAGCCCTTGCGCCCCCCTGAGATTTTCCTTGACCCGGCTCGTGGCCGCGACTACCCTGTGCGCGCCGGCAGCCGCACCCCACGCGCGGCACGCACTCCCCCCGCCGGCCTCCGCAGCACCCTTCCCGCGGCACCCCTCTGGAGGACTCCAATGAAGAAGTGGATCCGGCGTTTGGGCATCGGCATCGGCGGGCTGCTGGTGGTGGTGCTGCTGCTGGTGGCGGTGGCGTATGGGGTGAGCCGGCGGAAGCTGAACCGGGAGTGGGAGGTGCCCGCCACCGCGCTGAACGTCACGCGCGACCCGGCGCAGATCGCGCGCGGCAGGCACCTGGCGACCGCCGTCTCCAAGTGCGCCGAGTGCCACGGAGCCGACCTGGGCGGCAAGATGTTCATCGACGGAATGCCGATGGGCGTGCTGATCGCCAGCAACCTGACCGCGGGGAAGGGTGGCGTGCTTTCGCGCTACAGCGACGCCCAGCTCGATGCCGCCATCCGCCACGGCGTGCGGCCGGACAAGCGCGGGCTGCTCATCATGCCCGCCGAGGAGTTCCAGCACCTGAGCGACGAGGACGCCGCCGCCATCATCGCGTACATCCGCTCGGTGCCGCCGGTCGACCGGCAGCTCGCCGAATCCAGGGTGGGTCCGCTGGGGCACGTCCTCTTCGCGACCGGCCAGCTTCCCCTGATGCCGGCCGAGATCATCGACCACCGGCCCCGCGCCCGCCGCGCGCCCCCCGCCGGCGTCACGCGCGAGTACGGCCAGTACCTGGTGAGCGTCGGCGGCTGCACGGGGTGCCACGGCGCCAACCTGGGCGGCTCCTCTGGCCACGGCCCCGCGGCGCCCAACGTCACCCCCGCCGGCGTGGTCGCGTCGTGGCGCGAGGCGGATTGGATCCGCGCGATGCGCACCGGCAAGCGCCCGGACGGGTCGGCCATCAAGGACCCGATGCCCTGGAAGGCCGTCGGCATGATGAGCGACGACGAGCTGCGCGCCATGTGGATGTACCTGAGCACCATGCCCCGCGTGGAGCCGCCCGCCGCGAGCTGATCTCCGAACACGCCTCGCACGGAGAAACGGAGGAAACCACGAGAGGAGGAGCGTCTCGCGGTTTCCTCCGTTTCCTTTCCGTGCCCCTCCGCGGCTCTGCGTGAAACAGCAGTCTATCGCGTGCCTTCCATAACCGCCGCAAAGGTGCGGATGGATTCCCACAGGTTGCCCAGGCGCAGGTTCTCGTTCTCGGCGTGCTGGTTGTTGTCCGGGTTGACGGTGGGGAGGAGGATCACCTGCGTCCCCAGCACCTCCGGGAACCACGCCGCCGGGATGCTGCCGCCCATCGTGGGGATCAACACCGGCGGCTGCGCGGATCCGGCGCGGACGGCCTCCACCACGCGTCGCGCCACGGGGTGGCCGAACGGGGTGCGGATGCCGGCGTAACCGCCCTCGCGCGCCACCACGCGGGCGATGCGGGGGTGCGCGGCGCGGGTGGCGGAGTCGGGGTCCTCGCTCACCACGTGGAAGCCCTGCGCGCGGACGTGCGCCATCAGCCGCTCCACCTGCCGCGCCGGCGCCACGGCCGGCACCAGGCGCATGTCCAGCTCCGCCACCGCGCGGTCGGGGACGAGCGTGCGCGCCTGCGCGCCAACGTACAGCGACGACAGGCCGCGCACGTTCAGCGACGGCTCCGCGATGCTCTCCAGCCGCCGCACGCCGCGCCCGCCCTCCGGCACCGCGAACCCGAACGCGGCCGGCTCGTCGTCGGGGAGCGCCGCGATGGCCGCGCGCTCCTCTGGCGACAGCGGCAGGACGTCGTCGTACCAGCCGCGGATGGCGACCCGCCCCGAGTCGTTCTTCATGGAAGCCAGGAGGCGCGCCAGCTCCATGGCCGGGTTGGGCGCCCAGTTGCCGTAGTGGCCGCTGTGCAGGGGGCGGTTCGGCCCGTACACGGTGATCTGCGCCGACGTGATTCCCCGCGCGCCGAATACCAGCGTGGGGCGGCCCGAGGGGTCCTGCGGCCCGTCCGCCATCACCACCAGGTCGCTGCGCAGAAGCGCGCCGTGCTCGCGTACGATGCGCTCGAGCTGCGGCGAGCCGGCCTCCTCGTCGCCCTCGAAGAGGAACTTCAGGTTCACGCGCGGCGCCCGTCCGGAGGCGCGCAGGGCATCGAGCGCGGCCATCATCGCCACGATCGGCCCCTTGTCGTCGGACGACGAGCGGGCGTAGAGGCGCCACTCCGGGTCGAACGGCCCGCGCGCGGGGATGGGGATGATGTGCCCGCCGCGCTCCAGCGCCCGGTCGCGCAGCACGGGCTGCCACGGGCCGTGCCCCACCCAGCGGGCGGTGTCCACCGGCTGGCCGTCGTAGTGCGCGTAGATGAGGAGCGTGGTGCGCGCGCCGGGCGCCGGAAGCTCGCCGAAGACCATCGGCGGCCCGCCCCCCTCCAGCAGCCGCGTCCTGATCCCGCGCCGCCCCATCATCTCCAACAGCGCCGTGGCGTTGCGGCGGATGTTGGCGCTGTCGCTCGCGACGTTCGGTATGGCGAGAAAGCGAACCAGCTCGCCGATCACCTGCGGCTGGTGCGCATCGACGTACGCCCGCACCGGGTCCGGCCGTTGCCCCGCGAGCGCCGCGGGTAGCAGGACGGTCAGGAGCGCGGGCCAGGGTGTGCGGCGTTTCATCGGGGTGCCGGTGGATGTGGAGGATGGCATGGGTGCCGGCGTATGGTAGCGGGGTGAAGTGTGGCACGACAGGTGGCCGGCCAAACGCAGGGGCATTGCACGTAGTTGCCGTCCTTTACAGATTGACATTGCTGGTGTACGTCCAGCACTGCCAGGAGCGGAATCCGTTTTCTCGCTCCACCCGCCGCAGTAGCCGTCGCATCTCATCGGCAGCGCCGTGAGCCGGTCCTTTCGGCTCACCCTCGTTCGCACGCAAGCCACTCGGGTCGCTGTCCGCCCACGGGACCTCCACCGCGGGCCGCAGGTCCCCCACACCCAATCCCACCTGGAGGCTGTCATGTTCCGTCGTACCCGTACCGGAGCCCTCGCACTCGCCGCGTGCCTGCTGGGCGCACAGGCGTGCTCCGACGCGCCCCTCGATCCCGCCGCGGCACGCCCGGCGCCCGCCGCCGCCCGCACCGCCGACCAGCCCGACACCGCGGAGCCGCTGGTTCGCGCCTTCGCCCGGGCGCTCGCCGATCCCGCGGTGCGCCGGCGGGTTCTGGAGGATCTGCGCGACAGCCCGTTCCGCGATCACCGCCTCCCCCTGCAGAGCTATCTGCGCGGCGCCAGCGGCCAGATCGTGCTCGGGGCCGGCGCCCGCGCGACCGGGCAGTCGCAGGCCGAACTGATGGAGTTGCTCCGCGCGCTTCCGCCCATGGAGATCGTCGTGCCGGTTGAGCTTCACCGGCTTCGCTGGAGCGGGAGCGCGGACGTGATGGTCGCGGGCTCCGCGCTTCCCCGCCGCGAGATCGGGCTTCGAGGCATTCTCCACGGCTACACCACCGACGGGCGGGCGGTGAGCCTTCCCGCAACCGCCCGGCTGAAGGAGCCGCTCATCGCCATCTGGCCCACCGAGTACGATTTCGGCCCCGAGCCTGAAGCCGCGCGGCAGCGGGCGCCGCGCAGGGACCGCAACTCCATCAGCATCATGTCCGACGAGTTCTCCGACTGCGATCCCAGAACGGCCAAGCGCGAATGCGACACTGAAGGGGGCAGCGGCGGCCCGTTGCCGGGCGGGATCACGCTTCCGAGCGGCTTCACGTACCAGTGCATGGTCGCGGGGTACTCCCCCGGCGACAACGACGGCGACGGAGTGCTCGACAGTTGCGAGCACGAGATCGCGTACGCCTTTCGTCCCTACCTGACGCTCGCGTACAACGACTTCGACACGCGCCGCGAGGAGTACTGGGCCGGCAAAAAGGGCGACAACGCGTACGCGGTCCAGATCTTCTACGCTCTTTCGTACTACAACGACGGGGGCGATCCCGAGACGATGGGCTCCTACTCGCACCAGGGCGACTCGGAGTGGATCGTCCTCCAGGTGGACTACCACGGCGGCAAGTGGCGCGTGGACCGTGCCAAGCTCTCCGCCCACTGGGGCGCGTGGACCAACTCCACCGAGACAGTCAGCTACGACGACCTGCAGTACCCGGATGGCGTCTACCGTGGGCGTCTGCGCTCATGGGCCGCGCGGAACAAACACGCCAACTACAAGAGCCTGAGCGCCTGCGACTCGGGTGCGTGGTGGGCTGACAACTGCGACACGAACTGGTCCAGCACCACCAATCCGTATTACGCGGTGGAGATCCTCGCCGACGCGAACCTCGGGAACTCCTGGTACAACGATCAGGCCGGCTTCAAGAACTGCGTCCTGAGCCGCGAAGGGCAGCCGTGGGGCCGCTGGGAGTGCTACTGGCTCCCGAACTACAACTTCTTCGGCTGGCAGGATCCCAGCTCGGGCGGCGCGGGTGTGTACTACGACGCGCTCACGGCCCACGGCTTCTGACGGAGCATGTTTTTGGGAGCCCCGCCGGAGCATCGGCGGGGCTCTGCTTTGCGCGCTTCCCTTTTGAACAATCTGTGTGAGATAAGATTTGTGTCGTCCGCGGTCCGGCACCATCTTGGATGGAGCGCTCACCCCCGCGGCGGCCTTTATGATCGATCTGCACACGCCTCTCAGCTTCCGCACCTCGTACGCGTTCCCCCTCCAGAACCGCCTCGCCCGGCGCGAGGTGCTGGTGGGGGCTGCGCTGCTGCTGATCCCGGTCTTCGGATGGCTGCTGAACATGGGGCACCGCATCATGATGGTGCACCGCATGCAGCAGGGGCAGACGGCGTGGCCCTCCTGGCGTGATTTCCCCCAGCTCCTGAAGCACGGGTTGATTACTTTCGTCGGGATGCTGTACTACTACGCGCCCGGCCTCGTGCTGGCGTACTTCGCGTGGTCCGCCGCCAGCATGGCTCTGGGAGCTTGCGCCGCCGTGCTGCTCGCGCTCGCCACCATCGCGATCCCGGGGTACATGACGCACTACTGCCGCACCTTCGATCCCGCGGAGATCTACAATCCCGCCCGTGCGCTCGGCCGCACCTTCCAGGGAGGGCGCGCGTACTGGAAGGCGTGGTGCATCACGATTTCCGCGCTCCTCCTCTCGTTCCTGGGCCTGCTGGCCTTCGGTGTGGGTTTCCTGGTGACGAGTGTCTGGTTCTGGCAGGTGGCGGGGTTCAGCTTCGCGCGCGTGTTCTCGCAGCGCGTCCTGAATCTTAGGCCGACCGCTGCCTGACGTTAAGGGGATGCCTCCGACCGTAGCGAAGCGCGTCAGCCCCGCACGCGCCCTCGGGGTCACCGCCGCGCTCTGTCTCGCGGGCGGAGCGGTGGGCGCGATGCTCGGCGTGGGCCTTCTCGCGGTCCTCAGCCTGGTGGTGGATGGTCGCGGCGGGTTCCCGTACATCGTGGAGGCGTACGCCCTCGCGGCGGCGGTCGGCGGAGTGCTGGGCGGCGTGCTCGTCCCCGTCAGCGCGTGGACGCTGCTGCGCCGGGTCCCGTTCGGCCTCGTCTTCGCAGGCGCGTCGATCGGCACCGCCGCGGGCGGGACGCTGGGACTCCTGCTTTCCGGCCTCGATCCGCTCATGGCCGTCGCGGGCGCGGTCGGCGGGTACCTCCTCTCCGCCGCGTACCTGTACCGCCGCTCTCGCCGCGCACGCCTCAAAGTGGATGACGCGTGATCCACTCCTCAACGAATGAGCGAGTCTCCGCAAACTGCAGCTCTTTGACCCTTACGTGCAGAGCCTCACAGAACCCGGGGAGCGCCTTCCGAAATGAGTTGAAGCGTGACAGGATTTTCGCTTCGCCGGGCACACGAGCGGTTCCCGCAAGCGCCGTGGCGAGCATACCGCGGACGGCGCTCACCGCCCGCTTCGGCTCGTTCCCGTGAGCACGGATGTCCTGCCCGGCGATGTCAGAACAGAATGCCTGGTACCGGTACTGCTCCGCGTCGAGGATCAGCGAGCGTTTCTCCGTCTGTTCCGCGTCCCCGTATTCCTGGGCGCCCAGAAAGAGACCCAGCTCCAGCGGCATGTTGAAGCGAGGGAGACCGGTGCCGGAGTCGAGCTGGACACGCGAGATGTCGTGCACACCGTACTGGCATTCGCGTATGATCCTCTTGATCTTGCGGATCCTCTCTTCCCCGCTGTCCTCCAATTCGAGCGCGCAGCGGGCAAGGAATCCGCAGTCGTGCACCGCGAAGACGATCGCGTGGAAGAGTGGGCGGTAGCGGTCGTCGAACGGGCAGTTGATGAAGACGCTCCGGTCGTACGCCGCCGGCATCAGCCGGACGTTCGGTTACGCGCCTTCGCGGGTTTTTCGTTGTCCGATGCCGCCGCGCCGGCATTTGGCGAACCCTCGCGAGCGATCGAGCCCACGCTCTGCCCCTTGGCTCCGCCGCCGGCAGGCTTCCGTCGTGCGGAGCCATCGCTCTTCGACGCACCAGAGACGGAATCCATTGCTTCCCGGATCTGTTCGCGCGTGAAGCGCCCCGTGGAGGTGCCGGTGAGCACCGTGCGCCACGGTTTTTTGGTCGCCATCTCGGCCTCCGTTGAATGTGCCTCTCTCCCAATCTAACGCGCCCGAGAAACGCGTCTACCCTGCGCCAGTACCCCGCCACCGGGCGAACGGAGGTGATCGAAATGTGCGCCCTTAGGAGCAGTCACCCGCCGTCCGTATCTCTGTGTGAGGCGGCAGTTTGAAGCGACTCGAAAAACTCGGCGAGGCGACGGCGCCGGATGGCACGGTGCTGACACTGTACCGGCACGACCGTGACTACTCCATCCGCGTGGCCGGTGTGGAGCTGATGTCCACGCGGCGCTACCATTCGGAGGAGCAGCTCGCGGAGCGGGTCTGCAGGCAGCTGGAGATGAGCCGCGGGGCGAGTGTACTGATCGGCGGGTTGGGGTTCGGGTTCACGCTCAGGGCCGCGCTGCGCGTGCTCCCCGCGGACGCGCGGGTGGTGGTCGCGGAGATCGTGGGCGAAATCATCGAGTGGAACCGCGACCCGGAGTACCCGCTCGCCGCCGATGCGCTGGCCGACTCGCGCGTGGAGCTGCGGCACGCCGACGTGGCCGACGTGCTGCGCGAGGGCCGTGGCGCGTACGATGCCATCATGCTGGACGTGGACAACGGCGCCGATGCGCTGACCACCGGCGGCAACGCGGATCTCTACCGGAGCCGCGGCGTGCGGGTTGCGGCGGAGGCGCTGCGCCCCGGCGGGCGGCTCGCCTACTGGTCCGCCGAGGACGATCCGCGCTTCGAGGCCGTGCTGCGCGCCGCGGGGCTCAGCGTCGAAGTCGTCCGGGTGCGGGCGCACGCCACCGCCGGCGGACCTCACACGCTGTTCCTCGCCCGATCATCCGCGAAGTAACGCCTTCCGCCAGCGACCCCCAATCCCCATGCCCACCAGCCGCACGCTCAAGTGCCCGACCTGCGGAGCGCAGATCCAGGCCGCCGACATGAACCTGAGCACGATGTACGCGCGCTGCCGCGAGTGCCAGTCGCTCGTGGACCTGGAGGCCGCGAACGCCGCGCCCGTCCCGCGCGACAGCATCGACGGCGCCGTGCTGATGCCGGACGGATCGCTCGCGCCGGCCCCGCCGCTCCCGGTGCCGCTCCCCGAGCGCCTCACCGTGTACACGGCCGGGGGCGGGCTGCGCATCGAGCGGCGGTGGTACGCGTGGACGGCCGTCTTCCTGGTGTTCTTTTGCGTGATCTGGTTCGGGATACTCGGCTTCTGGTACCTGATGGCGTTCAGTACCGGGGCCTGGATGCTGATGCTGTTTCCGCTGCTGCACGTGGCGGTGGGGCTGTTCCTGGCCTACTTCACGGCCGCGATGTTCGTCAACGCCACCGAGGTCGTGGTGGCGGACGGAGTCCTGACGGTGCGCCACGGGCCGCTCCCCTGGTTCGGGAACCGCCAGATCGCCACCGATTCGCTGGAGCAGCTCTACTGCGAGGAGCACGTCAGCCGCACCCGCAACGGCACCACGGTCACGTACTCGGTGCGGGCACGGGGCAGGGATGGCCGCATGGTCAAGCTCGTCACCGGCCTTCCGCAGCGCGACCAGGCGATGTACATCGAGCAGGAGGTGGAGCGGCACCTGGGCATCGCGGACCGGCACGTATCGGGGCAGGTGCGGCGGTAGCTTTCAGGAAGATCGGGAGAGCTCGAACCCGCTCGCTCGCAGCGTTTCGAGCAGCTCTCCGGCATCCACCTGGCCGTGCGGCGGGATGACGCCCGCGCCGCTCATCCGCCCCTCCAGGATCGTGCGGACGGCGAGGACGGCGGGGATGGCGGCGAGCCGGTACGCATCGCGCGGGGCGGTGAGCACCAGCCGGACGACGGCGCCCGATGCATCCTCCACCTCGCACCCGAACCCGCCGTGCTCCCGCCCCAGCAGCCGCACCAGGGGGAGCGCGGCGGGCATCGTGCGCGTCATGGCGGCGCGCAGCGGGGGGACACGCGCCGCCAGCGCCAGCGCGCCCGCGAGGCCGGGGACGTTCGGATCCACGAACGCCTCCGCCGTAGCGATCGTTGGGTGCGAGAGCGGGAGGAGGTCGCCGTCCGGCGTGTCGAAGATCCAGCCGCGGCGCGCGCCCAGCGGGGCGCCCGCCGGCCAGCGCCGCGATTCGGTGAAGCCGCGGAGCTGGCGCACCGCACCATCGCGCAGCACGGGGATTGGGCGCCCCAGGCCCGCCAGCAGCGAGGCGGCCGTCGCTGCGACGGCGGTGAAGCGCGAGGTGGGGACGAGGAAGGCGGTGAGGCGGACGGGATGTGGCAGTCCGCTCCACGCAACCATCGCGGACGACACGGCGGAGCAGGTGCTGCACCCGGGAAGGAGGCGCACCCCGGCCTCGGCCGCACGGTCGCCGAGCGCCAGGACCGAGCGCACGTAGGCCGATGCGTCCGCGATGTCGACCACGTCGCACCCCAGCTCGATGGCGGCCTCGGCGAGCGCGGGGGTGCGCGCCTGATAGGGGCCCGCCGCGTCCAGCACCACGTCGCCGGGGCGGAGAGCTCGGCGCAGCGATGCGGGGTCCTCGGCATCCAGCGCGAGTTCGGCGGAGCGGCGAGCGGCGGCGAGCGCCGGAATGCCGGCGGCGCGCAGGAGCCCCACCGCGGCGCGGCCAAAGAAGCCGGTGCCGCCCAGCACCATGACCCGCCTCACCGCAGCGTCCGCCCGGCCGCGAGCGCGAGGAGCACCAGGGCGGGGAAGAGGACGCCCGAGCTCGCCACCAGCCCCGCCGCCGACCCCGTCGCTCCGCAGATGCTGAGCACGATCCCCGCCGTCCAGACGATCCACGCCAGCGCGCGCACGTGTCGCGGGAGCCCCGGCGTGCCGAGCGTCAGCATGATCCCCGCCACCGTGTAGAAGCCGTTCGCGAAGACCGCCGTGAGCACCGTCCCGGTCCGCTGCACCGCGACGAAGCGCGCCACGTCGCTCGCCAGCCACGGAAGCCAGCCGACGTACAGCGCCTCGCCCAACAGGTCGCAGGCCAGGCCGGCGCCTGCCACCACGAGCGCCGCGATGCCCAGGCGGCGGCTGCGCACGGCGGGGGCCCACCATGCGTAGAACGCCAGCACGCTCATCCCCGCCGCCATCCACACGGAGAAGCCCGCGCGCCAGAGACCGGCGTGGGCGGCCACGTACGCCGCGCGCGCCGCCGGGTCCGCCTCCGCCTCGGTGCCGCCGCGCAGCACGAAGAGCATCGCCAGCCCCGCCGCCGCGTGGAGCGCCGCGCACAGGTACGGCGCCGCGGCGCGCACCCGCTCACCCGCACGCTTCCCCTCCAGCAGGAACGCGCCGAAGGGGACCCACCAGACCAGGTCGTTGAGCGCCAGCAGCGCGAGCATGCGCAGCGGCAGGTCGCCGCCACGCGCCGCGGTCAGCGCCAGCCCGACCGGGCCCAGCACCTTCCCCAGCAGCCCGACCGCGATGATGGGCCACGCCTCGTCCAGGCGCCGCGCCGCGTGCAGGTAGAGGAGGCCGTACACCCCCACGACCATCCCCAGGCACCCCCAGATGGAGGGGTAGCGCGGCGCCTCCATCTCAAACCACCGAAAGAACGCGCCGGGAAAGAGCCCCGCCCATGCCCCGAACGCCAGGTTGTACGCGCCGGCGAGCACGAACAGCACGCGGTACGCATCGCGGCGGAACTCCTGTGCGTCAGGCATTCGCGTGCATGCGGAGGGGAAAAGCGCCTCACACAGAGACACAGAGGAAACGGCGAGGAAGAAGAGAACTCCGTGAATGCCTCCGCGCCCTTGCCGTCCCCCTCTGTGGCTCTGTGTGATGGTTGTTCCTGGCGGGCATGATAGCGGAGCGGTACGCAGGGGAACAGCATCCTGGGGAGTGCGATTTGCAGAGGCGCGGCGCACCCTCACAATCGCGCTGGAGGCAGCACTGATGGATACCCGGACCCTCGGCTCGCTCACCGTTTCGGTGGTCGGGCTCGGATGCAACAACTTTGGCCCGCGGCTGGACGCCGAGGCCACCCGCGCCGTGGTGCACGCCGCGCTGGACGCGGGCGTCAACTTCTTCGACACGGCGGACATCTACGGCAAGGGACTCAGCGAGGAGTACGTGGGCCGCGCCCTCGGCCCGCGCCGCGGCGAGGTGGTGCTCGCCACCAAGTTCGGGATGGAGATGGACCCCGAGCGCCGCGGCGCGCACCCCGGCTACATCCGCCGCGCCGTGGAGGACAGCCTGCGCCGCCTGGGCACCGACCGCATCGACCTGTACCAGATCCACACGCCCGACACCTCCGTGCCCATCGCCGACACGCTGGGCGCGCTGGACGAGCTGGTGAGGGCCGGCAAGGTGCGCGAGATCGGGTGCAGCAACTTCTCGGTGGAGCAGCTCCGCGAGGCACGCGACGTGGCCCCCGGAGCGCGCTTCAAAAGCGTGCAGAACGAGTACTCCCTCTTCCACCGCGATCCCGAGCGGGGCGTGCTGGACGAGTGCGCGCGGCAGGGGCTGGCGTTCGTCCCCTACTTCCCCCTCGCCAGCGGGCTGCTGACGGGGAAGTACCGGCGCGGCCAGGCTCCCCCGCAGGGCACGCGCATCACCGTGGGGGGGCGCTACGCGGAGCTGCTCTCGGACGAGAACCTGGAGCGCGTGGAGCGGCTGGCGCGATACGCCGAGGAGCGCGGCCACACGTTGCTGGAGCTCGCCTTCGCCTGGCTCCTGGCACGTCGCGAGGTCGTCTCCGTCATCGCCGGCGCCACCTCCGCCGATCAGATCCGCTCCAACGCCTCCGCATCCGCCTGGCGGCTGACCGATGCCGAGCGCGCCGAAGTGGACGCGCTGGTTCCGGCATCCAAATAGTCTCACGCAAAGACGCGAAGTCGCAAAGAAAGTACTTCCGCCGTCCTTACTTTGCGTCTTTGCGCCTTCGCGTGAGATTGCCGTTTCGCCGCGGCGGCTCCATTCTCAGCGGGTTCAGCCGAATGGGACTTTTCAACGATGCGAGATCCGATGACGATCCGACGCCCACTGCTGGGCACAGCGCTTCTCCTGGCCGCCGCATGCGGGCCCGTGGCCGATCCACAGCCCGCGCCCATGCCCGCCGCCGCGCCCGCGCAGGACTCGATGGCGGCGCGCGTGGCCGCCTACCGCACGGTGCGCCTGACCGCGGAGCTGAGCGCCCTCACGCCCGCCGAGCGCAGGATGATCCCGCTCCTGATCGCGGCGTCGCGCGAGATGGACGACATCTTCTGGATGCAGGCGTACGGGAGCCGCGATTCGCTCCTCGCATCGCTGCGCGACCCCAGCACGCGCCGCTTCGCCGAGATCAATTACGGCCCGTGGGACCGCCTGCAAGGAGATGCGCCGTTCGTGGCGGGCGCGGGCGCCAAGCCGCAAGGAGCGCGTTTCTATCCCTCAGACATGACCAAGGAGGAGTTCGAGCGCGCGGTGGCCGGCGGCGGCGCGCGCGCGGACTCGCTGCGCAGCCTGTACACGCTGGTCCGCCGCGAGGGCGGGCGGCTGACGGCGGTGCCCTTCCACGTGGCCTACGCGCCGCAGATGCGCCGCGCATCCGCGCTCCTGCGCCAGGCCGCGGCGCTGGCTCCGCAGGCGTCGCTGCGCCGCTACCTGGAGCTGCGCGCGGACGCCCTCCTCAACGACCAGTACCAGCCCAGCGACCTGGCGTGGCTGGACATGAAGGACAACACGCTGGACGTGGTGATCGGCCCCATCGAGACGTACGAGGACGCCCTCTTCGGCTACAAGGCCGCCGCGGAGGCGTACGTGCTGGTCAAGGACCTGGAGTGGAGCCGCCGCCTGGCGCGCTACGCCGCCTTCCTCCCGGAGCTGCAGCGCGGCCTCCCCGTCCCCGCGGAGTACAAGCGCGAGACGCCGGGCACCGACAGCGACCTGAACGCGTACGACGCGGTCTACTACGCGGGGCAGGCCAACTCCGGCGCCAAGACGATCGCCATCAACCTCCCCAACGACGAGGAGGTGCAGCTCCGAAAGGGGACGCGGCGCCTGCAGCTCAAGAACGCGATGCGCGTCAAGTTCGACGCCATCATGGCGCCCATCGCGCGGCTGCTGATCGCGCCGGACCAGGTGGCGAACGTGACGTTCGACGCCTTCTTCGAGAACACCATGTTCCACGAGGTGGCGCACGGGCTGGGGATCAAGAACACCATCAACGGCCGCGGCACCGTGCGCGAGGCGCTGCGCGAGCAGGCGGGCGGGCTAGAAGAGGAGAAGGCGGACGTGCTGGGCCTCTACATGGTCACGCAGCTCTCCCGCCGCGGCGAGATGAGCGGCGCGGCCATCCAGAACAACTACGTTACCTTCCTGGCGGGAATCTTTCGCTCGGTTCGCTTCGGCGCGACGTCGGCGCACGGGCGCGCGAACATGGCGACGTTCCACTTCCTGCAGGAGCGCGGCGCCTTCACCCGCGACGCCACCGGCACGTACCGCGTCGATCTGCCGAAGATGCAGGCCGCCATGGACGCGCTCTCCGCCGAGATCCTGCGCATGCAGGGCAACGGGGACCACGCCGCGGTCCGCGCCTTCATGGAGCGCTACGGCGTCGTGGACCCGCAGCTCCGCGCCGACCTCGACCGCGTCAGCCGCGCCGGCATCCCCGTCGACGTGGTCTTCGAACAGGGCACGGACGTGCTCGGCCTCTGAACAGCGATCTCACACAGAGACGCAGAGGGAAAAAGCAAGACGCGGAGGGTGGACTCTCCTTCTTCTTGCCGTTTCCTCTGTGTCTCTGTGTGAGGCCAACCGTTCCTTGAATGCACACTGATTGTCGCGACATCCTTGGCGACGGCGCGCTGGGCCTGCGGGTGGCGCCCTCGCTGGAGGGCGCCGCCGAGGACTGGGTGTATCCGCTTCCGTCCGCGGGCGCGACGCCGGTGCGCGCGCTGATCGAGCTGGTGGAAGGTCGTGCACCTCCGCGCCCGAGCGGCACGCCATCCATACGCGCGCCAGGGATGGAGGGGTGGATCGAGGGGGAGCGCGTCGTCCTGGCCAGAGCCGGCGGGGAGGTCGGAGGGGTGGTGGAGCTGGATGCGCAGCGTGCCCGCGTCGAAGTAGCCGCGGGGGCGCAGAACTCGCCCGAGGGCAGGCTCAGAATACGCGAGGCGCTGTCGATAGCGGCGGCGCTCCTGCTCGCGCGCCAGCACCGGGCGCTGCTGCACGGCGCGGCGGTCGTGGCGCCGGGCGGAGGGGCGTGGGTGCTGGTGGGCGATACGCACAGCGGCAAGACCACGACGTGCGCCAACCTGGTCCGCGCCGGGCATAGCTACCTGGCGGACGACCAGGTGGTGGTCCACGCGGACGACGCGGGCACGCTGGTCGCCACCGGCCTGCCCCGCCGCTTCACCCTGGACGACGGCTTCGCCCGCGGAGAGTCGCTCGGCCTGCGCTCCCCCGTAGATCCAGACGAACTGTTCGGCCCCGGAAGCCGGCGCGCGGCGGCCCCGCTGGCGGGGATCCTCTTCCCGCGCGTGGAGGCGGGCGAGCCCACCCGCCTGGAACGCGCCAGCGCCGCGGACGCGCTCACCCGGCTCCTGCGCAACTCACCCTGGCTGGCGGCGGTCCCGTCGTCCGCCCGCCCCCTCCTGGCCCTCCTCGCGCGCATCGCAAGGCTCCCCGCCCGCGACGCCCGCCTGGGACGCGACACCCTAAACGATCCGGCTCGCCTGGCAGCCCTTTTCGCGGCATTACCCCGCTAAAGCCATTGTTCCGTAGGCGATGTGGCAGTTTGCGCAAGAACGAGAAAGTGGGTTGACAAATGGCACTGAGCAGGTAAATATATCCTTCGCGGCACCCACTCCGCCGTTCTTCATTCCTGATTCACACGCGCATCCCCCAAACGAGACACATGGCTGAGCAACTCAACTCCCCGTCGTCGCCCACGCCGCAGCCGGCCCCCGCGCCGAGGCAGCCGTTCGTGGCGCCCAGGGTGGAGAATGCCGGTCGGCTTACGGAGATCACGCTGCAGCTCAGCGGCGGCGGCGGGCTGTAGCAGGTCGCCCCACCCGCATCATCGCCGCCGGCTCCGGCCCGACCCAACTCCCGCCAAACCGAGTTCACCTTCCCCGCAGGGCCAGGGTACCCCTTGTCGTATCATCGTGCCATATGCGGCATGGCGCTCCTCGTAGCACTCAGCGCCTGCGCGGACCAGCCCACCGCCCCACCCGTGGAGAAGGAGCCCGGCCCTCCGGCTCCGCTTCCGGTTGGGGTGTTCGAGTTCACGATGACGGGAATCGGCGGCCCCACGCCGTCGGGAAGCGCCAACGCGGTCCGGCTCACGCCCGACGGCGCGAGCATGGCGCTCACTCCCGTGAGCAGCGGCATCAGCATCGAGCAGATCTCCGCGAGCTCCTTCATCGAGGGAAGCCGCGTGGAGGGCGGGCAACGGTACATTTCCTTCATGTACCGGCTGCGCAACTCCACGGGGGGGCCGCTCACCAACGTGACGCTGATCCCGGTGATGACGGCGGCGACGAGGCCGGGCACGCCCTACTCGCAGGTGAGGCTGTTCGACGGCACCAACGCGTCTGACCAGGTGCCGCCCAAGATCGTTCCCACCGGCGCCGTGGCGATGGGGGCGGACGGCAAGATGCGCGGCCTCTACCCGGACGCGCTGCAGGTGTTCGAGGAGGCCGAAGTCGCGGCCATCCCCCTCCCCGCGGGGATCACCGGGATCTTCCCGTACGGCTTCGTCGTGCGGAACCCCTCCAGCGCCACCAGCCGCACCCTGCCGGCCGCGGCATCGGCCAACGACTACTCGGGAGTGGTGACGCTCAATTTCCGCCTCCCCCTGGCCCCGGCGGGGAACACGGCCGACGTGTTCACCGTGGTCGTGCAGATGCTGGTGGTGCAGGACAGCGAAACCCGCATGACGGAGTCGATCGAGGAGAGCACCGACACGACGGCGGTGCGGCTCCTGAGGGACCGTGCCGCCGCGCTCGGCGCCACCACGGTGACGGTCCTTCCCGGCAGCCCGGCGCGGTCGCCCTTCGTGACCGACTACCCCGGCCAACGCGGCATCTGCACCGTCCGCACCGCGGGCCCGTCGGGCTCGCCCGTCACGACGATGACCTCGCCCGCCGGGTACACCCGGCTGGCGATCTTCCGCCCCGGCGAGACGCTGGACCCCTGCAACGCCTACTTCACCGCGGGTGATGCGGCAGTCGCGAACTACGGGATGCCGTACTCCGTGGTCGTGCGCTCCATGGACCGCTACGGCAACGTGAACGCGCTTTCGGCCGATACGGCGACGCTTACCTCCAGCGACGGGACCGCCACGATGCCGGCGCCCGCCGGGCTCACCGGGGGGTCCGCGACGCAGGTTCCCACCTACACCACGTATGGCACCTCCACCCTTTTCGCCCGCGGGCGGCGGCTGCAGGGGCAGACAACGGTGTTGGTGAACGGGATGACGCGCACCTGGACGGGGAACGTGAACACCGGGTGGCCGGAGAACGGCAACTGGGTGCAGAACATGACCACCGGCGTGCAGGACTCCGTGATCATTCCCGGCGACCGCCCGAACTATCCGCTGCTCGTGGCCAACCAGACGATCGCGGGCGTCACGATGACGGATGGCAGCGGGGTGCCCCCGAACATCAACCTCGGTCCGTTCGACCTCACGGTGAACGGACCGGTGCAGATCGGGAACAACGGGCAGTTCCTGGGAACGGGCCGTCTCATCCTGAGCGGAACCGCGACCACGGTGGGCGGCGGGCTCAGCAACTTCAACGTGCGCAACCTCCGCGTGCTGGGAACGTACACCGTCACCAGCAACATCAACGTGTCGGGCGGCCGCATCGTGGTGCAGGGCGGGAGGCTCCGGAGTGCAGGCTACCGCATCCGCGTCCGACCCTCGTAGACCATCCTCCAGCCTCCACCCCTTACCCAACGGTATCCAGATGCAGCGCATCCTGAAGACTCTGCTCGCTGCCGCGGCGCTCGCCACCACCGGGGTTCCCGCCGCCGCGCAGTCGGACATCCTCCTGCAGCTCCGCTCGGGCTCTCCCGCCGGCGACCGCTTCCGCGTGGACAGCGCCGGCGGAGTGGTGGCGCTGGGGCAGATCGGCTACGGAATCATCCCCGCCTCCGGCGCCGGCTGGCGGATGATGTGGCACCCGCAGAAGGTGGCGTTCCGCGCCGGCTACGTGGACGTGGGCGGGCAGTGGGATGAGTCCAACATCGGCTACTACTCCTGGGCCGGCGGCGCCCTGACCACGGCGGCGGGGATCTACTCCTTCGCCATGGGCAACCAGAACACCGTCGAGGCCTCCGCACAGGCGGGGATCGCGTTGGGCAGCGGCAACAAGGTGTGGGGCTCGGGGACCGAACTGGGCTACTTCGGCGTCGCGCTGGGGCTCAACAATGATGTCAAGGACCACTCGGGCGTGGCGATCGGGAACAACAACACCAGCGACGGTGACGCGGCGGTGGCGATCGGCTACACCACCACGGCCGACGCGGACTACTCGATGGCGTTCGGCTACCGCGCCAGCACCAACGGCCACACGGGCGCCAAGGTCTTCGGCGACGCGTCGACCACGGACTCGATCGAAGCCGTGGCCAACAACGAGTTCGCCGTGCGCGCCGCGGGCGGCTTCCGCTTCCGCAGCAACGCGACGCTCACCAACGGGTGCAACATCGCGGCGGGCGGCGCCTCCATCGTCTGCTCGTCCAGCATGACGCTCAAGGAGAACTTCAACGAGGTCGACGGCGAGGACGTCCTCACCCGCATGCGCCGCGTCCCGGTGAACAGCTGGAACTACATCGACGAGGGGCGGAACTCGCGGCACCTGGGGCCGTTCGCCGAGGACTTCTGGCGCGAGTTCAAGCTGGGGACGGAGCCGCTCGCCATCGGCCACCTGGACATCGACGGGGTGAACTTCGCCGGCGTCAAGGCGCTCGACGAGCGCACCACCCGCCAGGCCGCCGAGATCGAGGCGCTGCGCGCCCGCAACGCCGAGCTCGAGGCGCGTCTCGCCCGCCTGGAAGCGCTGATCGGGCAGCAGCCCAAGCCCTGACCCGCCCCTGACCGTAGCCGAGGCCGCCCACGACGTGCTCGTGGGCGGCCTCTCGCCGTTTTCCGTTTTCCCCACACGCCCAGCCACCCCATATGCCGATCCGCATCACCGCCGCCGCCCTGCTGACGATCGCCGGCCTGGCCGCCTGCCGTGGCGACGACGACCCGCAGCAGAGCGCCCCCGCCCCCGCCGAGGACCAGGAGACGGTGCTGGATGTGCCGCAGCCGCAGCTCACCCCCGCCGAGTCGGCGGCGGTGGTCCAGAAGCGCGCCGCGTACAGCGACTCCATCACCCGCGCCGTCCGCGGCGTGGAGACGAAGCCGGTGCCTCACAGGGAAACGAAGCAGGACCAGGTCGCCCTCTGCCGCACCCAGGCCGCCCAGGCGGAGGGCACCGTCCGCGAGCACCTCCTTGCCGCCTGCAATCGCCTGGAGGCGCAGCCAAGCCAGTAGACTCGCGCCAACCCGATCCGTCGTAGGGGCGCGATTCATCGCGCCCACCCTCGCCCCGCCTCGAACCCCGCATTCCGCACCGGAACCTCGTAGGGGCCGCCCCACGTGGCTGCCCGTGCCATGGAATGCGCCGCAGCCGGCTCAGGAGCGCCACGACGAGAGCCGCCGCCTATCGTTCCGGCTCCCTTCTTTCAGCAGCACGCGTGGCAAGCGTGGAATGCGCGTGTTCGTGTGCGCTGCGGACCAGATCGCGGATGGTGCGTAGCGGGATGGGCCCTAAGCTGCCCGGTAGTCCCCAGACCTCGGCCCATGGGAATGTGCCGTCGCCGGGGCGGCACTTCAGGTTCGCAAGCGCACTCTCGATGTAGTTCTCCAGCGCATCTACATACCAGTGGTGCTCCTCGGCAGAGAGGACTGCACCTTTGGGCGGCTCTCTCCACCCGCGCGGGAACTTCGTGATCAGGACGGCCTTGCGACGGTACAGCTCCCGCTCGGCAAGGTTGAGCTCGATGAAGAGATTGCTGATGTGCTCAGCGAGCGCCCGATCATCCAGGTGTGCGAAGGAGAGGTCAACGTCGGACATAGGCGCAACAGGAAGAGAGGTGGGGTCGGTGCAATATCCCGTGGCCACCCTGGTACTCTCGTTGAAGTGGCGTGGTGATCAGGCACTCAACATGTGCGCCGCCGCTCTCGTGCGCCAATTTCGCGTTTCTCTTTCAACCGGCCCCTGTGGAGCCCGCCTATCGCCGCCATCCTTCTTCTGGGTGCCCTTGCGTGGCCCCGCTCCGGCTTCACCCGCTCCGGTGGGTTTGCCACTGGACCATGCGACGTCCGCCTGCGCGGACTCCGGGTCTGATCCCGCGGCCCGCGAGCCGGCTTCAGCCGCCTTCCCGTCGTTCCAGCCGGGGGCTTCAGCCCCCGGTCCCCGCGGGAGCCAGCGCTCCCCCCCCAACCACAGCGGCCCGCCAGGATCTCGTGGCGGGTCGCCGTCGCGTTCCGGCGAGGCGGCTCAGCTGTCCTGGTAGGTGAAGCCGGTGCCGCCGGGCCACGCCGCTTCCGTGACGTTGGCGCAGGTGACGCGCGAGCCCGCGGTGGTGGTGTACAGGACCTGGCAGGTGCGGGTCTTGAACTTCCGGTGCACGAAGTTAGCCGTGTACTGGCTCTGGGTGACGCCCGTGATCTGGATGCCCACGTCGTCCGTGAGGCGGAAGTTCCCAGTGGTGAACGGCGAGGCCACCGTGCCCGAGGCCTGCACCCCGGTCATGTACCGGTCGTGCCGGTTGTAGTGCTGCTCCTGCGCGGTCAAGAAGTTCTTGGCGTCGCTCTCCATGGCGCGCTCGTACGCGTCCAGCTTGGTCTCGCCGAAGTTCATCTGCGCGACGCCGACGAGGATCGCGATCACCGCCACCACGGCGATCAGCTCGATCATGGTGAATCCACGCCGGGCACGGCGCGCGGTACGGCGGAGGGTGTGGTGCATCATGGTGCCTCTGAGGGGGAGTGGGTGGTTCAGTGGTGGGGAGCGGAGCCAGGGGCCTTCCCCGCGGCGCCACGACGGCGTCTGCAGGTAGATACCGCGGGTCCGCAAGGCGGGTTCCCGAAATCGCAAACAGATTTGCCTGGTACGGCAAACGGCCGCGAATCACACCTTCGCGAGCCCCACGCCCATGCGTGCCGCGAGCTCGGCTACCACGCGCTGGCGGACGAGGGAGACGGCCTCGCCCAGCGTGCCGAAGACCCCCACGCCGTCCACCGCCCTGGAAGCCCACGCCGGCGCGCCGCCGGGATTCAGGATTCCCTGCATCTGGTCCAGCGGCACGCGGTTGGGGAGGTCGCGCTTGTTGTACTGCATCACCAGCGGCACGCGGCGCAGGTCGTTGGAGTTGTCGATCAGGATGCGCTGCAGGTCGTCGAGGGCGTAGCGGTTGGCCTCCAGGCGCCGCGCCGAGCTGTCCGCCACGAACACCACCGCGTCCGGCTTGCGCAGCACCAGCTTGCGCGCGCCAATGTACTGGATCTGCCCCGGCACCGTCTTGAGGTTGATGGTCAGCCGCCACCCTTCCGGCAGCTCGCCCAGCCTCACCGGGAGCAGGTCGTAGAAGACGGTGCGCTCCCCCTCGGTGTTGATCCCCACGAGCTCGCCGCGCCCCATCGCCGCCTGGATGTACTCCAGGTTGGTGGTCTTTCCCGAAAGGCCGGGCCCGGCGTACACGACGGTGGCGCGGGCCTCGCGGCGCGCGTTGTTGTAGTCCGGCATCGTCGCCCCTCAGGCGTGGGAGGTGAAGGCCCGCACCGCGGCCGGCGGGGCCTGCTGCGCGATGGCCTCGCGGAATAGCCGCGGCTGCGCGGCCAGCCCCAGCCGCGCCGTCTCGTCGGCGAACGCCTGCTCCGCCGCGCGCAGGTCGGCCACGCAGACGGGGGAGTCGAGTGCGATCTGGCGGGTCTGGAGCCCGCCCAGCACGTCGCCGATCAGCCCGTAGGCCAGGAGCCGCGCGCGCTCCTCCGGCTCCAGCAGCGGGAGCCCGAAGCCGCCGCGCCCGGGCAGGCGCAGGCCGGCGTCCTCGCGCGAGATCAGCACGGTGGCCTCCTCCATCTCCCCCGGCGTGGAGCGCACGGGGAACGCCTCGTCCGCCGGCTCGCGCCACACGGCCGGGGCGGCTGCCGGGGGCACGGCGGGGACCGGCACCGCGACCGGGGCCGGGCGCTGCGCGGGCGCTTCGGCGGAGAGGCGCATCCGCACCAGCAGCACGCCGGGCTCCTGCGCGTCGGGGCGCAGCTCCAGCACCTCGCCGCCGCCGGCGCGGATCGCGAACCGCTCCTCGAACTCGCGCACGGCCCGCCCGTGCGCCTCCATCAGATTCGCAAGGCTGCTCATCAGCCGGCCCCTGTCAGGGAAGGGGGATTCGCGCCACCAGGACGCCCTTTGCGTCCCGGGGAACCACGACCACCACGGTCTCGCCGTTCACGCGCGCGAAAGCCGCCAGCCCGGAGAGCTTGCCCAGCACGATCCTCCCCTGCCGCACCATGTCGCGCGCGCCGTAGATCTCCACCGCATCCTCCGTCACCACGGCGAAGCGGCTGACGGCACCCTCCTCCCGCAGCCAGGCAATGGCCTGCACTCCCGGAACCGCCAGCGTCTCGCGGAGGCGCAGCGCGTCGTCCAGGACGTGGATGCGGTCGCGGTCCAGCACCAGCACGCGCGCGCCGTCCTCGGACACGTCCAGCGCGCGCGTCTCGGTGATGCGGTTCTCGCCCAGCAGGTTGCGGAAGGCGAGCAGCGAGACGACCGGGGGCTGCGTACCCTGCGCGGTGGGCCCATCCGGCCGGTCCAGGCGGATCAGCGGCACGTCCAGCTTGCAGTCCGAGACCTTTGGATCCAGCCCCACGTACACGGAGCCGTTGGGGTAAGGCGAGCCGGCGATGGCGGTGCCGCCCGCGTTCAGCACGTTGCAGCGGCCCACGCTCCCCGCCTGGTAGACGATGCTGTCGCGGCCGGTGGGGACGGAGGCGTCCAGCGTGGTCAGCTCCGCCGGGATCGAGTCGTTGGCGACCGTCTCCGGGTTGAACTGCGGCGGGGCGAGAAACGGGAACGCCGTGCGCCCGGCGAAGCCGATCTCGCGCAGCCCCACTCCCTGGCTCCCCCCGCCGGGGTCCACCATCTCGCTGGATCCGAAGGCGGCCACCTCCGGGCAATCGGGGCTCGAGCCCGCGCACACCAGCGCCAGGTTGCGGGCGTAGGGGCGTACCTGGTACCGGAAGTTCTGGAAGGAGGGCTTCCCGCTTTCGTCCAGCTGGTCGGTAGGGACGCGCATCCTGGCGAGCAGCGGGGGGATGATCGTTTTGGAAAGAAGCCGGTTCCCCGCCGCCACGTCGAATGCGGCGACCTCCACCCCCGCATCCGAGAGCACACCCAGGCGGCCGCGCATGTACGCCAGCGCCTCCGGGTGCGCGCCGACCGGGAAGGCGGGGCGCAGCGCCAGCGTAGCGAGGTCCACCACCCCGATCGTCCCCTTCACTTGGTCCGCGAAGTACACCCGCCCCAGGTCGCGTGCGGCGGCGAGCGCCACCACCCGCCCCTCCACCGTCAGCAGGTGTCCCTCGTACACGATGGTCGGCTGCAGCGCCGCCAGCGCCAGAGACGCTGCTGGGACCGTGTCGCGGGTGGCGTACACGCGCTTCCCCTGGTCGTCCACCAGCGCGCCGGTCAGGAATACGCGTCGGCCGCGCGCCACGTCGGCGGGGAGCCCGGTGAAGGAGACGGAGGCACTGTCGCGCACCGCCGGCCCCGTGCCGGAGCGCCAGAGGACGTTGCGGGCGCTGTCCACCAAAAAGATCTCCGCCTGCACGCCCTTCCCACCGCGCGCGTTCACGGGAAAGGAGAGGCGGTCGCCCTCGCGCAACGCCAGCGTGTCGGTGCCCAGGCGCAGGATCGGCGCGTCGGCGGAGACCGGGGTCTCGGTGTCGGGGTCGAAGAGCCCCGGCTGGTCCACGCAGGCGGCCAGCGCCAGGGCGAGCGCCCCCGCGGCCAGCGCGCGGCACGCGGGCGGAAAGATGTTGCGATGCATGGCTCGGGTTCGGCGAGGGTGCGGGGGGCGCCCGGGCTCGGGTGCCCGCCTTCAGTCAGCGCGAGGGCCGGCGGTCTGGGTGACTGGCGCTCGGTATTGAAGCTGATGATGAACCGCTTGTATTTGCTTGGGAACGGGCGGTCCGCCCGACGCCTGGCACACGACGGGTTCAAAAAGAAATACCCAGGGTCGCGATCCGCGGTTCACGGAGGTTGCCGCCGAGGTGACTTGGGTTGGATCATCGGCGAAGCCGGTGCACGCTCGGGCGGGTGTTCCCACGCGGCAGTTCGGGGGGGTGCGGGTAGCCCGACGATCCCGGGAGCAGCCGGGCGAAGCTCCCCAGGCGAAGTGGAGTGACTGGTCGGGGGGTGAATACCGGGTCCCGACAAACACTGGTATCCGGAAGAGGACCCTCTTCCGGTTTGCGCCCCGCATGATTGACGACACCACACTGATTCTGGTGCTCGACCACGCGAGTGCCCACGGGCTCCCGCGCCCTGCTTGCCTGGCTGCTCGAGCACCCGCGGATCGAGATCCTCTGCCTGCCTGCTTACGGTGGGCAGCGAGAGAACCCGGCAGGGGCGCGGCGACACGGTTACAGCCAAAGTATGCTTGACACGGTACACTCCCGCGCATAACATGGGCTATCCATGCCCTACCGGCCCCTGAGTGCGTGAGATGCAGGCCCGCAACAAGCCAGCACAGGGCAGGCGAGGGCGTTTAGCCTGCTTCCCACGTATTCGTAGCTTGCTCGGAGCACGCCCTGTTGCGGCAGTGCCCTCACCTGTCGCCCGCCGTGCGGGTAAGTGGGTCGCCCAAAAGCGCAATCATCTTAGAGCTGCCAGCGCTGCACTGGCAGTTTGGCAGCGGGGACTTCGCCTCGCTGCGGCTTCGAGCCCAATGGGCTCCCACTCGACGGGAGGTATGCTATGGCGAAGCTCAAACTCAACCTGGACGACTTGCGCGTGGAGTCGTTCCAGACCACCGGCGGCGACGCGGCGGTCGCGGCGCTGTCGTGCGGCGACTGTAGCAGCTGCACCAGCTGCACCAGCTGCTCGGGCTGCTCCGGCTGCTCCGGCTGCTCCAGCTGCTCGGGCTGCACCAGCTGCTCGGGCTGCACCAGCTGCTCCAGCACGTACTGGTACATTCCGCCCTGCTATCTGACCTACTAAGACCGACCCCGCACCGAGAAAATTCCTGGCAGCAGCAACGCCAGGAGCCAGGGCTCCCGAGAAGCCTGGCCTGTCGGCGAAGCGCATGGCGTGGTCCCGTTGGTAGTGCCAGTTTGTTCCCGGCGGGACCCGCTCGTGTGCGGCCATCGGCCGGCATCCGCAGTTTCGCGCTCTCGACACGTCGGCCATCCCTGAATCGTACCGGCTGGCTGCCCGGCTCCGGCCGCTCGCATTGCCGCGCCCAGACACGTGGTCGACTGCAGGAGCGTCTCAGGTGTGGCACAGGCCCGTCCGCAACTTACCGTAGCCGCTGAGCCAGCATGCGCGTCGAGTGCAAGACCTTGCAGGAACCGGATGCCGCCCCAGCGACGACGGACCTCCGTCCTCGCCCTGCAGCCGGAGAGGGCGGGGAACTCGAGCTCGCCGGCTTCTTCATCGCGCGATACTCGGGGCTGCCGTCCGACACCTTCGAGCACGCGCGCTCCCCCGAACTGGAGCGGGCGCTGGACGACCTGGAGGAAACGAGCGGGAGGTTGCAGGGGCTGAGCGCCCGGCTCGTGGACGTGTTGTTCGAGACGGTGGGGGTCCACCAGGACCCCGAGGCGCGGCGCGTGCTCCTCCGCCTCAAGCGCGACGTTCACAACGGGAGGAGCCTGCGCGCTGACGACGTGAAGGCGGCCACCGGGGTCTACTGCCCCGCGCACGCCCTCCTCTTTGAGCGGTACGTCCAGGCGCAGGAGGAGCTCCGCGCCTGCCGGCGGCGCTACCAGGAGGCGTACGAGCGGGGTGCGGACCTCGCCCGGCGCTGTCTCAGGCCTGTACTGGCCGAACCGCTCTTCCAGCAGGGCCTGCTGCTCTCCAGCGCCTCGCTCTTCGACGCCCAGTCCAGATACCTGCAGGCGGAGCGGCCGTCCTCGGCGCGGGACGGCAAGACGGAGCGCGGCCTCCTGCGCTACGTGGCCCGCGCGGCGATGAAGGCCACGCCCTTCAGCACGCTGGGGATCCTCGCCGCGGGCAGGTTCAGGGACGGAGGCGGCACCCCCGTCGGGCGCGCCGCGGGGGAACCGCCAGCGCCCAGGAGCTCGGTCCGCCTGAACAAGCAGTTCTTTGGACCCATGCTGTCCGCGCTACTGATCCGCCCCGCCTTTTACAGGCAGGTCCCCGTCGAGCTGAACCCGACCCTGGCCGAGGGCGGGGGTGAGCACGTCTTCCTGACGGGGGTCGCGGGGAAGGAGGTGTTCCAGCGGCTCTCCGGCGGCGGCGCGGTGAGCGCCATCGTCGAGCTCGTCCGCCCGGCGGGCGCCGTCCGGTTCCGCGACCTCGCCGCGGCCGTGGCGTCGTCTCCCGAGTTCGAGACGACGCTGGAGGAGGCGGAGCAGTTCATCCAGCGCCTGGTGACCCTCGGGCTGCTGCGCTTCCGCACCGGCATCCCCGAGCAGGAGGCCGAGTGGCATCTCGGCCTGCGGGATCTCGTGCGGCAGGCCGACGACCCGGCGCTCCACGAGCTGGCGGAGTGCCTGGAGGCGCTGGACGCGGACGTGCGGGCGTACCCGCCCGCGGCCCTGGGGCTGCGCGTGGAGGCGCTGGCCCGGCTTCGCGCCACTCTCACCCGGGCGCTCGGAACCCTGAACGTGCCCGTTCAGCCGGCGCTGCCGATTCTGGAGGACGCCGCGCTCGACGAGTCGTGCGACATGGCCCTCACGGAGCCGCTACGCGCGGCCATGGCGGACCTGGCGGTCTACATCCAGGCGACCCGCACCGTGGCGCGCCCCCGGGAGGACCAGGCGGCGATGCGCCACTTCTTCGACGAGCACTTCCCGGCCTCCCGGCAGGTCTTCCTTCTGCAGTTCTACGAGGAGTACCACCGCGCCCACCTCAAGCAGCACCTGGCCCGCGAACACGCCGCCGAGAAGGGGGCCGAGCGGGACCCGGGCTACAACCTGGAGAACCCCTTCGGGCTCCGGTTCATAGACCTGCTCCGGCAGGCCCGCGCCGAGTTCGCGAAGCTGATCATGCGGAAGTGGCGCGGCGAGCCGGGCCGCAAGGTGCTGGAGATTTCACGGGCGGAGCTGGAAGCCTGCTTCTCGGCCGTGCCGCCGCTGAACCGCGACCCTGCCTCGGTCAATACGTACATCGACCAGGTGGCGCCTGCCGCGCCGGGGGCGCCGCTGCAGGTGGTGCTGACCAAGGGGTACCGCCCCGGGTTCGGCAAGATGATGTCGCGCTTCCTCCATCTTTTCGACGACTCGCTCACGGACGAGATCCGCACCGCCAACCGCCGCCGCACCCCGCACATCCTCGCCGAGATCTGCGGCGACGGGCAGCACAACGCCAACCTGCACCCGCCCCTCCTTCCTTGGGAGCTGAGCTATCCGACCGGGCAGGCCGCCGGCAAGGGAGTGGAGATCTCCACCGGGGAAATCCTGGTGGAGCGCCACCCGGACGACCCACACGGGCTGTGCCTGCGAGAGCGCCGGTCGGGACGGCGCGTGATCCCCGTCGACCTCGGCTTCCTCATCGAGCAATCCCGGCCGCCGCTCTACCGGCTCCTGATGGCGTTCACCCCACCGGGAATCTTCGACCAGGTCCTGCCGAGCTTTCCCGACCTGCTGCCTCCCTCGCTCCACGACCGCGAGGAGATGCCGGCGCGGTCCAGGCCAGAGGCCGGTCCGGGGCCCGTCCGCCGGCCGCGGATCGTCTTCGACGGGACGGTGGTGCTCGCTCGTGAGCAATGGCTGCTGCACGCGCACCAGTATCCGCAGCCGCACGACGGCGAGTCCGGCGCGGACTACTTCCTTCGCATACAGCAGTGGCGGGAAGAGTTCGCCATCCCTGCCGAGGTCTACCTGCGCCTGTACGCGTATGCGGCCCGGCCCACGGGGGAGTCCGCCAGGAAGGAGGCGAAGCGGTTCGCCGGCGAGCTCAACGACCGGCAAACCCTGAACCTGTTCAAGCCGCAGTACATCGATTTCCGGAACCCGCTCTTCGTGGACCTGTTCGGGCACGCCGCGGCCGGGCTTCCCCAGTTCCACGCCATCCTCGAGGAGCGGTATCCGGACGCGCCCCGCGGCGCCCAGCTCGGCGGCCGGCCCCGCGCTACCGAGTACGTGGTGCAGTTCGATTCGCGCCCGGCGGAGGAAGCTTGACGGCGGAAGACGTCTCTGGCGGGGAACGGGGCCGCGGATGGCTGGCCGCGCACGTCTTCATGAAGGGCGTGGTGATGGGCGCGGACGGAGACCGGATGCTCGCGGAGGTCGTCTACCCGTTCGTGGAGCGCGAGTACCGGGACGGCTCCATCGGCCGCTACTTCTACATCCGCTACGGCGAGCTCGGCCCGCACCTGCGGGTCCGCTTCCACGGCGACCTGGCCAGGCTCCGCGGGGAGGTGGCCCCGCGCTTCGAGCGCCACGTCATGGATCGGCTCCCCGAGGGATTGGCGGGGAGCCCCGCTCCGGAGCCCGCGGCCGTCGACCTGCCGAACACGCACCCGTCGGTGCGCTGGATCCCCTACGAGCCCGAGAGCGCCCGGTACGGAGGCCCCGATGGGGTGCGGGTCGCCGAGCGGCTGTTCCACGTGTCGAGCGCCGTGTGCGCGGAGCTGCTGCGGGCGCCCCAGGACAGGGAGTCGCGTCTCGGCGTCTCGCTGTCGGCGGCGGTCGTCGGGCTGCGCGCGTTCTGCGACCGCGCCGACGAGGCCATCGAGCGTGCACGCCAGCACCGGGACCACTTCCTGGCCGCGACCGCCTGGGACCAGCCGGCCGCGCCGGTCCTGGCTTCGTTCGACAGGGCCTACGCCGCGCAGGGCCCGGCCCTGTGCCCGCTGGTGCAGGCCCTGTGGGAGGCGGCGGGGAGCGGCGACTCCACGGACCTTCCGCCGGCGCTGGGCCGCTACCACGAAGCCCTGCTCCAGGCCCGGGATGCCCTGACCCGGCTCTCGCGCGAGGGGAGGCTCACCTATGAGGAAGTCCCGGTACGTCGGCCCTCCGCGATCGCCGAGGCGTTCCTCTGGAGCTACTCGCACATGACGCACAATCGTCTCGGCGTCGCCCCTCTGGACGAGTGCTACGTGATGCACATCGCCGCGCGGGCCCTGGGCTCGCCCTGGCCCGATGCGGGGTGACGTGCGGGGAGGCCCCGTCCCCGCTCCCGCACCTTGCCCCCGAACACCCGAGCGCACCCGATCATGAACACGGAACTGGCGATACTGACCCAGGCCGCGACTCGCCTGGCGTACAGCCGTCTCGACGAGGCGGAGCGTCTGGAGGACGACAGTCCGACCTGGGGTGCGGGGTACGGCCGTGGGTTCGTCCCGGTACGGGACTCCGGGCTGTTCAACGGCCGGCTGGGGGACGCCCTGGCGCTGGCCGCCCTGTATCATTCGACGGGCGAGCGCGCGTTCGGCGACAGCGCGCGGAGCGTCGTGGACTCCCTCGCGGCCCGGAAGCGAGCGGCCCCGCACGCCGCGAACCTGGTCGACGAGATCGGGCTCGGGCTGGTCGGGATCGGCTCACTGATGTACGGACTGGTCCAGATCGGCAGGTGGACGCAGTGGCCGCAGGCGTTCGAGGCGGCGGCCGCGCTCGCGAGCGAAGTGACCGACTCCGTGATCGCCGCAGACACTCAGCTCGAGCTCTTCTGGGGGGTCGCGGGCACCATACCTGGGCTGCTCGCGCTGCACGCGGAGGGCGCTCCGGGTATGAAGGAGGCGGCCGTGCGCTGCGCGGAGCACCTGCTGTCACACCGGCTCGTCGACCCGGTGAGCGGCCGGCAGACCTGGTCGCTCGCGCGGGGGGAGCCGGAGTGCGGCTTCGCACACGGCAGCAGCGGGATCGCCCACGCGCTGCTCCAGCTCCACCGCGTGGCGCCCTCGGCGGAGCTGTACGACGCCGCCATCGAGACGTTCCACTTCGAGTCCACTCTGTTCGACGAGGCGTCCGCGAACTGGCGCGACCTGCACGGCCAGGGCACGGACGACCTGATGTGCAGCTGGTGCCACGGCGCGACGGGCGTGGGGCTCTGCCGGCTGTCGGCGGTGGAGATGGTCAGCGGTGAGGACGACGAGCTGGTGGCCCAGGACCTGTTCCGGGCCATCAGCGCGACGCTGAACCTCCGGCACGGGATCCCCGACCACCTCTGCTGCGGGCTCTGCGGGAGGATAGACTTCCTGCTGGAGGCCGGCGAACGCCTTGGCAACCCGGGGCTGGCGGCCCGTGCGCGCGCCCTCATGGGGCAGCGGCTGGAGCAGGTGGCGCAGAGCGGCGAGTTCCGGATCGCCAGCTACCCCAACGATGGGCGGCACATGCAGCCGGGTATGTGGCAGGGCAAGAGCGGCATCGTCTACACCCTCCTGCGGCTGACGGACCCCCGGAAATACCCGAGCGTCCTCACCATGGCGATGTGACCCGCGGGGTGCCGCGCGGCAGCCCGCGGATCGTCTTTCACTTTACCACTGGAGAGCCGGACCCGTGCGGTACATGGCCTTCGACCTGAAGCACGCCCCCATCGCGGACGGCTCCGTGCTGGTGAGCTCCGCGCGATCTGCCGGGACCAGGGTTCTGAGCACGACCCAGTCGCAGGTGCTCCTTGCCTGCGCCGTCCCGCGGGAGCTCGGGGAGCACGTCCAGGAGATCATCCGCCAGATGCCGATCTCGGTAATCCAGCAGCTGCGCCCGCCGCACGACCCGGCCGTGAGCAGCCCCCACGAGCAGAGCCACGAAGCGCTCGTGGCCGAGCTGCTCTCGCTCCTGGTGGCGGACGGGCTGCTCCGGCCGGAAGCGGAGCTGATGGATATCCTGCTGCACGGGGGCGCATCCGGCGCGGAGGACCAGCCCCCGGCCATCGGGACCATCTGCATCCCCACCCGGAACCGGCCCGCCGTCCTGCGGCGCGCGCTGGAAAGCTACATGCACGCCGACGTGCGCGTCGGACGCCAGACCGAGTTCGTCCTGTCCGACGACAGTGACGACCCGGAGATCCGCCGCGAGAACCTGGCCAGCGCCCGCGCCGCGGCACAGCGCTTCGGGAAGCAGACCCGGATCATCTCTCCGGAGCGGCGAAAGAGCTACGCGCGAGAGCTGGCGGAGCACGCGGGGCTCCCGCCGGAGGTCTGCGCCTTCGCTCTCGTTGGCGACGGCGAGTGCGAGGCCCGGTTCGGGGCGACGCGCAACACCCTGCTGCTCGACACGCTCGGGGAGCTCGTGGTGCAGGTGGACGACGACACGGTGTGCCAGCTCTTTCGGCCTCCCACGGTGCGGCAGGAGGCGCGCATTTCCTCGCGGCCGGACGTTCACGAGTACTGGTACTACCCGGACCTCGCGCAGGCGGTGTCCGCCGGCGCGGAGTTCGACGGCGACCTGCTCGGGCTGCACGAGCGCGTGCTGGGAAAGCGGCCGGCGGAGGTCCTCGCCGGGAGCGGGGCGACGCCGGTGTTCGACGCGGTGGTCACGAGCCGCGCAGTGACCAACGCGGAGCACCCGGAGTCGAGGATCATCGTGAGCTACGGAGGGCTGCTCGGAGACTGTGGCGGCAAGGGGATCCCGCAGTACAAGCTCCTCCTCCGCGACGAGTCGTTCGAGCGCCTGGTGCGAGACGCGGAGGAGTTCGACTCCGTGTACTTCTCCCGCCAGCTCATCCGCTGTGCGCCGGCGCTCACCCTGACCGAGGGCGGCTTCTGCATCACGGCGAACATGGGGTTCGACAACCGTGTCCTCCTGCCGCCCTACCCGCCTGTCCACACGGGCGAGGACACGTTCTTTGGGGTCCTGCGCACCGTTATGCAGCCGTATTCCTACGATGCGTTCCTGCCGTTCTGCACCCTTCACGACCCCACCAGCTTCCGGCCGAACTGCCAGGGCCACGTTCCGCTGGAGTTCACGGCGAACGACGTTATTCGCCACCTGTCGGCCGCGTTTCTCCAGGTCTGGCCGGCCGCCGGGGGGAACTCCACGCTGCGGGCCATCGGCAGCTTCTTCCAGGAGGTCGCGGCGCTGCCGGCTCCGGCGTTCGCCGACTACGCGCGGACCGCGGTGGTGGCGCTGTTCGCTCCCCACTCGCGTGCCCTGGAGGACCTCCGCAACACCCGGGCGAAGGCGCCGGCGTTCTGGCACGCCCGCATGGCGGAGTACCAGCGCGAAGTGACCGCCCTGGTCGCCGGCGCAGACCCGGCCAGCCCGGTGGACTTTCCCGGCGACGCGGGGAGCCGGCAGCGGCGGTTCCAGGTGCTGCTGGCCCGGTACGGGGATCTCCTGGCCGCATGGCCGGACATCGTGGAGGCGGCGTACAGCCTGCGCGCCGCGGGGGTCCGGGTCTCGGAGCCCGTGTGATCCCGTCCGGCCGCCGCGTGCTGGTGCTGTACGACCGCGGGTTTGACGCCGGCTGAACGGAGCCCTTCCCTGCACCGCCTCTCTCAAGCAGATACGGACACGGCAAGATGCCGGAGCTGGCAGCGAACCTCGTCGAGCCCCGCCCCGGGATTACGCTCACGGATCAGGGCGACCACCCCGGCGATGTTCGGTGCCGCGAAGCTCGGCTCGTCCGTCGGGAGGATCCGGCCTTCCAGCCAGACCGCGTGGCCCAGGGCGCCGGGGGCGGCAAGGCACTCCACCGCCGCGTCGGCCTGGTACGCGAAATCGAAAGGCGTGGAGAACGTGCCCACGCCCACGCTCAGCACGTTGTCGAAGTCGGCGGGGTAGCAGGGGCTGCCGTCTCCCGATGACGCGGCGACCACGATGGCCCCGGCGCTTCGCGCCTCCTCGCACGCGGCGTAGAGGGGCAGGGCGGAATCGGGGCTGAACGAGCCGAGACTCAGGTTGACGACATCGCACCCCCGGTGCACCGACCAACGGATCGCGTCGCACAGGGCCGCGACGGAGGAAGACAGCTCGCGCGCGAACACGCGAACCGGATAGATCTCCGCCTCCGGCGCGACCCGGGAGAGCAGGGTGATACAGGCCGTCCCATGCCCGATCCGGTCCTGAACGTCGCTGCTGAACTCCATGGCCGACCCCGTCCACGCCAGGCAGATCCCATCCGTCACTCTGGCGGACGTGCCGGCCAGCCCCCGGTCCCACCCGCTGTCGATCACCGCGATCCGAACTCCCCGCCCCGTCGCCGGCCCGATCCGTTCCCGGAAGCGCGGCGAATACGAAGCGGGCTGCAGGAGGGTGGCCAGGCTCGGTCCTGGTGCCAGCATAGGGTCCTCATAGCCACGGATGCGTAGCACGGGCGGCGTCGTGCTCGTCGGAGCCCCCGCTACATCTACTTGCGGAGGTATCGGATGATGTGCTCGATGATCCGTCCGGATCCCGTGATCACCCATCCCTCGACCTGGTATCCCGCCCGCAGCCGCTCCACGCCCAGCCGCTCCACGTCTGCCGCGTCCAGGGCGATGGTGACCCGGTACAGCAGCCGGCCCCCGCCCTTGGCGCCTCCCTCCTGCGGAAGCGGCTCGGAAGCCACGGAAAGGACCTTTCCCGAGACCGCGTCGCGGCGTGCCGTCCTGAACGCGGCGACCTCCACCCGTGCGGGATCTCCGACCTTCACCTCGTACACGTGCTGCTCGGAGACGAAGAGATCGGCCTTCCAGAGCTCCCGCTCCGAGATCTCGAGCAGCTGGTCGCCGGCGTCGACCGCCGCGCCTGGCAGCCGCTCCAGGTTCTCGGTCTTCACGATTCCTGCAGCGGGCGCGCGGATGCTCAGCCGCTCCATCTGCGCCTCGCGCATCTGGATCTCGGCCCGCAGGCGGTCCATGTCCGTGCGCAGGCGGGACACCTCGATCGTTTCCAGCTGGTTCACCTGGTCCTGAAGCGCGGCGGTGCGAAGCGCCGCCTCCGTCATGCGCAGGTCCGCCATGGCACGGTCGATGAGGGCGTTCGTCCCTGGCCGGTGGTTGCGAACGAGGGAGTCGAGGCTGCCGGAGAGTCCGAAGTCCGCGGCCTGGACGCTCAGAGCGGCCCGGGCGCGCGCCAGCTGCGCTTCCGCCTCGTCCCGCGCGGCCCGAGACCGAAGCGCCTGCACCGGGATCGAGCGGGCGCTGCGCAGCAGGGCGAGCTCGCGGGCCTGAAGGTCCACGCGCAGCTGCTTGAGCATCCCGGTAGCCTGGAGGGAATCGATCCGGACCAGCAAGGCGCCCTGCTGCACGGTGTCGCCGCTGTTGACGAGCACCTGGGAAACGACTCCGGGCTCCAGCGTGCGCACGGGCCAGATCCGCCCCGGCTTGAGCTCGCCGGCTCCGCGCACCGTCAGGTCGGCCCGGGCCAGCAGAACCACCAGCACCGCCCCACCCCCCAGCACCGCGAACAGGAGAATCGTCGTGCTGACGATCCTGCGCACGGCACGGGGACCCCACCCGCGCGACTCCGGCAGCTCGGGGAGCCGTACCTCGGAGAACCGCTCCAGATCCGCCCGGGAGCGGCGTCCATGAACGGGGGCGGCCGGGATCTTCGCATTCGGGTCACGAACCGTTCGCATCGCGCGCTACACTCCGGCTGGGGAGACTCGGAAACCGCCCTGGAGCTCGGAAAGCCTCCCCCCGGAGGCGTGCCACAGTCCCCGGTATGCCTCGCACCTCTGCAGCATCTCGTCGTGGCTGCCCAGCCCCACCACCCGGCCGTGCTCCATGACGCAGATCCGGTCGGCGAGGTGCGCCGTGTTGACGCGGTGCGTCACCCACACGGTGGTGAGCCCCCGCCGCAGCGAGAGCAGGTCCCGCAGCAGGCTCCATTCGGTTTCCGGGTCGATGTTCGCCGTGGCCTCGTCCAGCAGCAGCAGCTGCGGCTGCCGCAGCAGGGCCCGGGCGATGGCGATCCGCTGCCGCTGGCCTCCAGAAACGCTCGCCCCGAACTCCGCGACCGGCGTATCGAGGCCGTCGGGGAGGGAGCGGATGAACTCCTCCAGCTGGGCCACGCGCACGGCCTGCGTGATGAGCGCGCCAGGGACGTTCTCCGCGCCCATCGTCAGGTTGTCCCGGATGGTTCCAGAGAGCAGGCTGTATTCCTGCCAGATGGTACCCACCTGCCTCCGCAGATCGCGCAGGGAGATTTCCTCGATCGGATGCCCGTCGATGCTGATGAGGCCGGCGCCCGGCTCTTCCAGGCCGGATAGGAGGCGGAGCAGCGTCGTCTTTCCCGAGCCGCTCGCCCCCACGACCGCGAGCGTGCTCCCCCCCGGGATCTCCAGCGAAACGTCGTGCAGCACGAGCTCGTCCGCGCTGTAGCCGAACGCGACGTGCTCCATCTGCACCTCCCCCGCTTCGATCGTCGTGCGCAACGGCACGGCCGCGGGGTCGTACGCCAGGGTGGGGTCCTGCTCGGGACGGAGGTCCAGGTACTCGAAGATCCGGTGCAGGTTCACCGATGTTTGCTGGAACTCCGAGTACAGTGCGACGAACTGGGTCAGCGGACCATGGAAGAAGCCCATGTACATGGTGAACGCGATGTAATCCCCAAGCGACATTTCGCCGAACAGGATCAGCCGCCAGCCGTACCAGGTGATCAGGGCGATGTTCAGCGCGTTGAGAATCCCGTTCCCCGTGCCCACGAGCTGGCCGACCACGCCCGCCTTGAGCTCCACCTCCATGGCTTCCGTGGTGCGCGACCGGGCGCGCTCGAAAACCTCCGCCTCCATCCCCATGGACTTGAACGTCCGGATCTGGCTCAGCGTCTCGACCTGCAGGGCGCTCAGGCTGCCGTAGGCTTCGGCGGACTGCTTCCAGCGGTCGCGCAGGGGCCGGCCCGCGAGCGCTACAAGAATGGTGGAGAGCGGAACCGTGACCAGCACCATCAGGCCCAGGCGCCACTCCAGGATCAGGAGGAACGGAGGAACCAGGAACAGGTAGACGCCCTGCACGAACAGGGTCTGGAACACGCGCGCGACGTTCTGCAGCGCCATGCGAAGGTCGCCGAACCGGCTCATGAGCTCGCCCACGCGCTGCTCTTCAAAGAAGCGCATGGGGAGGTGCTGCAGGTGGTTGAAGAACAGCAGCGTGGTGGCGTTGTTCAGACGGGACGTCACCCAGAGGCTGTAATAGCTCTGCACGCCCGACAGGAGTCCGGTGGTGATGCTGATCGCGAGTACCCCGCCCACCAGCAAGTGCATCAGCTCCACGTCCTGGGTCGGGTAGACGTGGTCGATGAGCAGCTTGGTGAGGTAGGGCCCAACCATGCCGAGCAGCCCGATCGCCAGCCCCACCACCATTCCCTTGGCCAGCTTCCCCCAGTACGGATGGATCAGCAGCGTCAGGCGCCAGAACTGAGAGAACGCGATACGTAGGGAAGGGATGTCGGACGGCGCATCGGTTCTGGAGTGGGGAGTGCGTGGCTCACCGCCGCCACTTCGCTCCGGCTCGATGTTGGTGCGGCGCATACGACGAACGCTCGGCGTAACGATTGGGTGGGTGATCGGAGCTCTCACCGGAGAACGGCTGGAGCCAGGTGCAAACTCCTTGTAGCCGGTCGGTACAGAAACTTCACTGTCCGCGGCAGGACCGGCGCCCACCTGATAATATGTCAGTAAGTGTTCGGAGCGCGGAGCCGGGAGCTACCGAGCGCTTGCCCGGGCACAGGAGGAGCTTCAAGTGCCGCGCGGCCGGGCCGCGGCGGCTCCAGCGGCCTGGATCAACGGAGCCCGCCACACACCACCCAGTGCGCACCTCCTCCAGACGGTCCCTATAGCAGGGGGTGCGAGCAATATCCGGCGGTCTCCTGCCTGGTTATGATACTCGGCGTCGGCACGGCGGAGCAGGAGCGAAGAACCAGGGCGGCAAGTCTCCCCGGTCGCACCGCGCCTGAGGAGAGGGCCCGGTCCGCGTTCTCACCGGTGGGGCAAACTGTTGGATCACGATCATCACAGTACAACCGGGCCGAAGAGATGTCCAGAGGGCTCTATTTTCTCGCCAACGATGGTACGTATGAGCTTGCAGTGGCCTTCCTGAACAGCGTGCGTGCCCATAACCCGCACCTCCCGGTCTGCCTCATCCCGTTCGACGACCATGTGTCGAAGCTGATGTCGCTGCAGCCGCGATACGCGTTCAGTGTCTTTTCGAACCAGGACACGCTCCGCCAATGCGATACGATCAGCCGCCGGTTCCACGAACGGACCATGGGTCACTACCGGAAGCTGGCAGCATGGGAGGGCGAGTTCGACGAGTTCTTCTACATCGACGTCGACACGGTTGTGCTTGCGGACCTCGGCTTCGCGTTCGATTTCCTGTCCGGCCTGGACTTCCTGGCTTCCCATTCGCGGCTCCCCGAGCTGGTCCGATGGGTTTGGAAACCTTCCATCAGAGGGGCGGGCGCGCTGTCGGAGCCGCAGATCGCCTACTCCGCGAACACCGGGTTCCTGGGCTCTCGGAGGGGCGTCCTCTCGATCAGGGAGCTGGACGCGCAGCTCGCCGGGGCCGTCGCCCTCGCGGACCACATGGAGTTCTACTGCGTCGAACAACCCGTGCTCAACTTCCTGATAGTCACGTCGGGGAAGCGCTACAGCAGCCTGCTGGAAATCTGGCGGGAGACCCGCAATCCGCAGGCGCTGCTGGAGCACTGGGCCGGCAACATCCAGGAAGGCATCCGCGTAGAAGGAGGCAGGCTGACGTTCGAGGGACGTCCCGCTCCGGTCATGCTCGTTCACTGGGCCGGCTTGTGGAAGTCTCCCGCAGTGGATGGAGCCCGCGTCCAGGAGGACGCGGGCTCCCATGAAGGCATGCCAGTATTTGCCGTCGATCCGATGATGCCGTTGTACGATCTATGGAATTACTATCGCTGCCTGGCGTGATCTGAGCCCATCCAGAAAGCCGGAAGCGATGCAGGGACCAGGAGATGTAGACGCACCCGGGTTGGATCTCGCGCGGAAGGAGCAGCTCACTCCACCGGGCGCGTCATTCAACCTCAATCCACATCATTCATCGTTGTTCCCTCGCCCCAGTGACGGTGACCGCACCGTCCGCGTGCACGTGGGGGGTGATGATGATGACCAGGTCGTTGTGGTTCTCGCTGGTCGACTCGTTGCGGAAGGCGCGGCCGACCACGGGAAGCTGCGACAGGAGGGGGAAGCCGCTGGCGGTCTGCGACCGCCCGTTCACCGTGAGCCCGCCGATGACGATGGGCTCGTCGTTGCGCACGGTGACCTCGGTGAAGGCCGTCTGCTTGCCGCCGGTGATGGAGCGGCCCGCCGGGTCCAGCTGCCCGCCGTCGCGGACCAGCTCGATGTTGACGCGCACCATGTCGTCGCCCAGGTAGTGCGGGGTGACCTTGAGGCGCGTGCCCGTCTCGAACTGGCTGAACCCGCCGCCGCCCCCGCTGCCGCCGAGCTGCGTTCCCGCCGGGGTGCCGGCCGAGCCGCCGAGCCCGCCCGTCTGCCCGCCACCGGGGTAGCCGCTCTGGCCGCCGCCCTGCGCGGGACCCTGGAAGGGGACCGCCCCGCCGCCCACGCCCGCGAACACCCCGTAGCCCGGGTTGGGGAGGATGATCTGGTCGCCGACCAGGATCTCGGAGGTGCGTCCCGAGGTGGCGGTGATGATGGGGGTCGTCTCCGTCTCGGCGATGCCGTTGTCGTCCAGCGCGTCCACGAAGGCGTCCAGGCGCAGCGTTCCAAGCCCGGCCAGGCGGCGCAGGACGCGGAAGGCGGGGCCGCCCTCGCTGCTGAGCCCGCCGCGCGGCGACTGGCTGCTCTGGCGCACGTCCACCCCGGTGGTGAGGCGGCCGGTGCTGTCGTTGCTGAAGGGGACAAAGGAGTAGCTGAACCCCAGCTTGTGCAGCCGCGAGCGGTTCACGCTCACCAGCCGCGCCTCCACGGTGATGGTGGCCGGGCGCCGGTCCATGGAGTCCACCAGCGCGCGCACCTTGTCCAGCCGGTCGGGCGAGGCGTAGACGATCAGGTCGCGGCTGTTCTCCGGGTCGCCGAAGACCTCCACGCTGTTCTCGCTGCTGTCCCCCGCCGCCACCACCCGCTCCAGCGAGGGGAGAAAGTCGCGCGCGTACAGGAACTTGAGGCGCACCGGCATGGGGGTGCGCTCCACCTCCGCGCGCCCCTCCGTCACCACCTTGATGATCCCCGACGGCTCCTGCACCGCGCGCAGCCCATGGGCGGAGAGGAGCGCCTCCAGCGCGATGTGCCACGGGTACCCGGGGATCTCGGCCGTCACGACCTTTTCGCGCACGGCCTTCTCGTCCGAGGGGACGATGGCCACTCCGGCGCGCGCCGAGATCAGCGAGATGACGTCGGCCAGCGGGCGCTCGTAGACGGAGAGGTCCACCACCGGCGGCTCGCGCCCCGGCGGGGGGGTGATCCAGCGGCCACGCTGGGGACGCTCCTGCCGCGGCGCCTCCTGCTGCGCCTGCCTGTCGCGGCGCGGCGGGTTGCGCGGCGCGGGGGCGGCGGAGGGCAGCTCCAGCTCCACCTCTTCGGCGGCGCGGCGCTCGGAGGCGCGCGGCGGGGGCGCCACGGGGGCCACCACGGACGAATCCGCGGCGGCGCGGGCGCGCATCTGGTCGAGCGTCACGAACGTCCCCTGGCGGGGAGCCGCCGACGCGCAGGCGCCCGCCACGACGGCCAGGGCCAGTGCGGCGAGGGCGGCGCGGAGGTGCGGCGCGGGGGCGAGTTGGGTGGGCATGGGCGTGTTGCGCAGGAGGTTCACGGCCGGGCCGCTTCGCCCGGGCGGGGGAGGCAGAGCACGACGTTCCGGGTGCTGCCGAGGACGTTCTGGCGTGCGGTGATGCAGCCGCGCTGCACCGCCACCACCTGGTACTGGCCCACGCGGTCGCCGGCGCGCACCACGGAGCGCCCGCCGTTCCTGCCGGTGAGCACCACCAGCGCCCGCGAGTCGCGCGGGTCTCGCGGGTCGTGCACGATGCTGTGCACACGCAGCTCGGGAAATCCTTCGCCGGTGTACAGCGCCTCCGGGGGGATTACGGGGTCGCGCCGGGTGGCGGAGCGCGGGTAGCTCCACTCGGCGGGGCCGGGTCCCTGCGCGTGCGCATGGGCCGCTGGGAGCACCGCCAGCGCGGCGAGAACGAGGAGGGCGCGCATCAGCGGGTGGCTCCGGAGAGGGGGACGGTCACCTCTTCGCCCACCTGCTGCACCAGGGCCGGCGCGGCGGGCTCGGGTGCGGTGGAGTCGGCCGCGGGGCTCGTGGCGCCAACTACGGAGAACCAGTGCAGCGAGAAGGCGGCGACCACGTTGAACGGAGCTTCGCCGGATGGGATGGTGAGCACCGAGTCGGTGGGCGCCGTGGCGAAGGCGGGGCCGGCACCGGGGCGCGGCGCCTCGACGGAGGCGTTCATCAGCGAGTCCGGCACGACGGCCAGCCGTGCGCCGCGGATCTGCGTGAGGCGCGGCTGCGAGAGGAGCTCGGCCATGAGCGCGCCCACGTCGTGGTAGCGGCCGGCCACCAGCACCTTGAGCCCATCCACCTGGAACTGCCCCTCGGTTGCAGGCTGGAGCGGCTGGTAGTTGTGCACGCGCACGCCCAGCCGGCGGGCCGCCTCGGAGAGCGCTTCCACGAAGGGCTGCGTGCTCCCCGCGTTTCCGCCCAGCGGCGGAACGCGCATGGCGAGCTGGTCGGCCTCGCCGCGGGAGCGGCGGCGGAGCGCTTCCACGCTGTCCGCGCCCATCGCCATCTCGCGGGCGCGGGCGTCGCGGTTGGCGGTGCGCATCTCGGCGAGCGCCGCTTCGCGCTCGGCCAGCTCGGCGGCGCGCGGGCGGTACGTCTTCCAGAACCACATCCCCGAAAGGACCGCGGCGGCGAGGAAGACTCCCAGCGCGATTCGCGAGCGCAGGCAGGGTGAGAGGGTCACGGCGTGGGCTCCGGGGTGGCTGCGGCGGTCTGCTCTTCGGGATACCCCGGGTCGGACGTGCCGTCCCCGGCGGTGCCCGTGATCTCGTAGCGCACCACCGGAAAGGAGGCGATCTGCGTGCTGGTGGTGCCGGAGAGCACCGCGTCCCGCACTCCCGCCGAAGCGCCCAGGCGGCGCTGGAAGGCGGCGGCCAGCTCCACGGAGGGCGCGAAGCCGGTCACGCGGAAGCCGAGGCCGCCGGTGGTGTGGTCCTGCGAGGTCATCTCCATGCGGTCCACCCACACGTTCTCCGGCGCGGCGCTCCCCACGCGGTCCATCAGCCGCACCCACGCGAAGCGCTCCGGGTCCAGCGCGCGGATGGCGCTCACGGTGGAGGCCAGGCGCGCCTGCTCGCGCGTCAGCGCCGCCACCCGCTTCAGCGACCCGCGCAGCCGCACCGCGTCGCGCGCCGCCGCCGCCGATTCCTCCTCCACGCGCGCCTCGTGGGCATCCAGGCGGGCGTTCCCCATCTTGACCCCGGCGAGCGCGGCGAGCGCGGCCAGGATGGCGCCGATCAGGAGGGGGTCGCGCGCGGCGGCGTGGAGCGATTCGCGGGGGGTGACGGGGCCTTCGGCGCGCCCCGCGTTGTGGATCCGCAGGTCGAGGTGGATCACGGGTGCACCGGTGCGAGCGTGAGGTTCTCCAGCGCCAGCCCCGCGGCCACGGCCAGAGCGGGCGCGAAGGGGAGGGGGGCGTCGCCGGTGGCGGGGAAGGGGGCGAGCGGGTCGAAGAGGTGCACCGGCACCCCCAGCGCGGCGCGGAAGCGCTCCGCGATGCCGGGAAGGCGCGCGACTCCGCCGGAGATCCACACGGCGCCGCTGCCGTCCGCGTCGCCCAGGACGCCGTAGCCGGCGGACGTGGCGCCGGCGGCCCGGCGAGCGTCGCCCACCACGCGGCGCACCCATTCCTCCAGCACCAGCTCGTCCATCCCGCCCGGCTCGAAGAGGAGCCCCTCACCGCCGCGCCCGGAGCGCTCGGCCAGGTAGTCGACGCCCAGGTTGGCCTCGTACGCTGTCACGGGCAAGCCGCCGTCCAACACCGCGATCAGCATCCCGCCGAAGCCGCCGTGCAGGAGAACGGAGCGCGACCCGGCCATCACCCGCTCCGGGAAGGCCGCCGTCCACGCGTTGGCCAGCGCCACGGGAGCCACCGTCACCGGCCCGGGGGCGAGCCCGGCCAGCTCCGCCGCCGTCTGCAGCGCGCGGATCGTCTCCTCGCGCGCGGACACGGTGAGGAGCGACACCAGCGCCGGGTCTCCGCGGCGCGCGTCGGGCTCCACCTCGGCGAAGGCGTAGCGGGCCGCGACCGATTCCATCCCCCCCAGCCGCAGAGCCGGGTCTGCCTCCACCGCGTTGCGCAGCGCCGGCTCCTCCATGCGCGGGAGCTGCTGCCGCTGCACACGCGCGTCGCCCGCGCAGACGGCCAGGGCGGCGGAGGCGCCGGTGATTCCGCGGGCGCGCACCAGCCCGCCCAGGAAGGCGCCCGCCGCGGCCGGATCGGCGATGCGGCGGTCGCGGAAGAGGCCGGCGGGGGTGGGCTCGTCGGCGGCGTGCGTCACCCACACCCCTTCATCGCCGCGCGCGACGCCCACCAGCTTGGTGCGGCGCTCGCCCAGGTCCACGCCCATGAAGACGGATGCGCGGGCGTTGCCCCGGCGCGTGGGGAGGAGGGAGCGGATCCTGTCGGTGAACACGGCGGCTCTGCGGCGAGGTGATGGAGCTGTTTGCCCGTTTCGGAAACCGCGCTTCGCGGCCCGGGGTATCTACAGATACCGAGCATCCGCCGATCCGGTTCACGACCCGCTTCCCCGGCCCATGAAAGCTCCCCCCACGCGGGACCCCCGCGCCGGCTTCACACTGATCGAGGTGATGATGGTGGCGATGATCATCGTCGCGCTGACCTCGGTGGCGCTCGCCTCCAACCGCGAGAACCCGCACCGCCTGGTCTATCACGAGGCGCAGCAGATCCGCGCGGACGTCACCGAAGCCGTCTCTACCTCCGAGGCCCGCGGCGGAGACGCGCTGCTGGTGGCGAACGCCACGGTGAGAAGCAGGGTCGGCGGGTCCTTCCTGGCGACGGCGGACACGATGGGCATGCGGGAGGCGGACGTGCTGGACCGCGAGCGGACGAGCCTGAACGCCGGGGTGCAGTGGGGCGCCGGCTCCGCCGTGGCCGGACCGCTGGGCGAGGCCACGAACGGCGGACCCGTTCCCCGGCTGGTGCGATGCTCGGCGGGACGCGGGTGCAACGTGGGCGTGGGAGGCTCGGTCACATACTACCTGACGCACGCCCGCGACGCATCCGCCGTCGCCGCCGTGGTGCTGACGCCGGACGGAATCGCCCACCTGTACCGCTACATCCCCAACGGCGCCGCGTGGAGCACGGAGGCGCCGCGATGAGGTGGGCGAGCGTTCGTCGGACTCGGTGTGGCCAGGAGGGCTTCACCTTTTTCGAGGTGGTCCTGGCGCTGGCGCTGCTGGGGATCTCGCTCCTGACGCTGGTGCAGCATTCGGCCGACAACACGCGCGCCGACGCGGACCGGGCGGCGCGGCTGGTGGCGCACCGCACCCTGCGCAACGAGGTGCAGCGGCTGCGCGCGTCGGACCCGATGGCCAGTCCCGCGTCGGGGATGTTCCCGGTCAGCTTCTTCACCGATCGCGCGGGAAACCAGATCGCGGCGGCGGAGCCCGGCTCGCAGGCGGTGACCGTCTCCCGCGAAATCCGCTGCCTGGGCGGCGGCGAGGTGCGCGACAACGCCACCGCGCCCAGCATGCAGGCCGGGTGCGGCGCAGGCTCCGGGCCGATGGCGGAGTTCACCGTGCGCGTCGTCTTTCCATCGCGCTACACGGATGACGGCACGAGCGCCCTCGAGCAGACCATCACCCTCTGGCCCCGCGACCGCCACGGCACCGCGTGGTCGCCCGGAAGCTGATGCCAGCGACGGCGGAACTGCTGTTTCACACAGAGACGCAGAGGAAAAAGAGAGGGCACAGAGGAGGGAATCGGAGTTTTCGTTTTTTCTTGCTGGTTCCTCTGTGGTGCGCCGTGCAAAGGCGGCGTGTTCTTGCGGGTGAAAGTCCCGCCGGAGGAGTTGACGGTACACCTCCGTAGCTACGGGCGGGTGGCGACCGGCGACGGGAGACACCGAGCCGTCCGGACAACGGTCCTCCA